>NZ_JAOSHO010000017.1 GCF_025917275.1 Pseudomonas agronomica
GAGCTTGCTCCCTCTCGACTCTGTAGGAGCTGGCGAAGCCTGCGATCTTTTTTGATCTTTCGCTCGAGACTCAAGTGTCTGGGGCAAGATCGCAGCCTCGCTTCGCTCGACAGCTCCTACAGGATCAGCGGGAGCAAGCTCCCCCGCCACACTGGCCCGCGCCAGCTTCACCCGCGCCGTAGAACCGGCCATCGCCCCCAACGCTGGCGAAACCAGCCGTAACCGCTGACCAGCAAGATCCCGCCCAGTACCAGGGCCGCGCCAACGATAAAATTCGGCTCCAGTGGCTCATCCAACAACCAGACACCAAAACCGATGCCGAACAGTGGCGTCATGAACGACAGCACCCCCAGTTGCGACGCCAGATACCGGCGTAGCAAGGAGAACCAGATGAGGAAGCTGGCGAAGGACACCAGCAATACCTGGAACGCCATGCTGGCAATCAGTTGTGGCGTGGGGTTGATTGTCGTTTGTCCCAGCGCTGCCGACATGCCGATCAACAGCACCCCGGCACCCACCAATTGATAAAGCAGCGTCTGGCTGGCCGGCAAGTCCGTCAGCCGCGAACAGCGTACCGTCACGGTGGTGGCGCCCCACAGCGCGCCAGCCAACAAGCCCATGCCATCGCCGAGCAATGAGCTGCCGTTCGCCGCGCCCGAGCCGCCACTGAAGGCCACGACGATCCCACCGAAGGCAACCGCGATGCCCAGCCATTGCAAGGGTTTGAGACGTTCGCTCGGCAGTTTCCAATGCAAGCCGAGGGCGGCGAACATCGGTGCGGTGTAAAGGAAAATCACCATGTGCGAAGCCGTCGTATGGCGCAGGCCTTCGCCCACCATCACGAACTCCAAGGCGAACAACAGTCCCACCAACAGGCCAGGGCGCCAACTGCCGTCGGCCAGGGACAGCCGTTCACCGCGAACCAGCACCAACAGCCAGACCAGTACCGCGGCGATGGCCGAGCGCACGCCCAGTTGCAGCATCGGCGCCATGTCGACGGCGCCGGCCTTGATCGCGACTTGCTGGAACCCCCAGATGGCACAGAGTCCGGTCATCAGGGCAATGACCTGGCCATCCAGGGCGCGGCGGGTGGTCATGGAAAAGTCCTCGGGCAGAAAAGAGATGAAAGGATTGTCTGCCTGACACCTTTGCTGGATATAGTGATTACCCGACAAGCCATCCCGGTAATCCGCCATTGCGGTCGATATGCAGCCTCCAGCCCAACACCTCAAGATTCCTCCGTTCGACGCCGCCCTGCCCTCGCCGATCTTCTTCCGCAGCGCCTGCATGCCGGCCCACGCCACTTATCCCCGGCACCGGCACGCCTGGGGGGAGTTCGTCTATTCCTACAGCGGCGTGATGGAAATCGAGATCGCCCAGCATCATTACCTGGCGCCACCGCAGTACGGCATCTGGCTGCCGCCCGACATGGAACACGTGGGGTTCAATCGGCATGAGGCCTGCCATTGTTCGTTGTACCTGGCGGCCGAGCTGTGCGGCGCGTTGCCGGCCGAACCTTGTGCGCTGACCTTGAGTCCGCTGATCCGCGCGTTGCTGGAAGAACTGCGCAGTGACCCGCCGAGCCAGCCACAGACGCCCGAACAGCAGCGCTTGTTGCAAGTGCTGGTGGACAAGCTGACACAGGCGCCCCACGTCGGCAGTTACCTGCCTTCTTCGGATGATCCGCTGTTGGGCCCTGTGTTGCGGGCCCTGGAGGCGAACCCCAGCGACCCGCGCTCCTTGCCGCAACTGGCCCGCGCCGCCAACACCACCGAGCGCACACTGATGCGCCGGGCCCAGCGGGACCTGGGCATGTCCCTGGTGGAATGGCGCCAGCGCCTGAAAGTCATCGAGGCCCTGGCCCTGCTCGAACGTGGCCAGAGCGTGGAAACCATCGGCCTGGACCTGGGCTACAGCAGCGCCTCGGCGTTCATCAGCATGTTCCGCAAAATGATGGGCACCACGCCGGATGAGTATCGGCGCAGGCATATGGCTGGATAAACGGGAGGGCCCCTTCGCGAGCAGGCTCGCTCCCACAAGGATTTTCGGTGAGAAACGGTTCTCCGTTCAGCACAGGTCCATTGTGGGAGCGAGCCTGCTCGCGAAAGCGGATTCAGCCTCCATCTCCCACAGGAATTTTCGGTGAGAAACGGTTCTCCGTTCAGCGCAGGTCCATTGTGGGAGCGGGCTTGCTCGCGATGGCGCCAGTGGGTTTGACGTCGATTTCAGCACTGACCCCAAACCGCCCTGCCATCTCCCGGCGACCATTGGCCGTCAACCCCAGCGCCCGGCTGTCCAGGTCCTGGGTCACCCATTTGCGCTTGATCGCCAGTTGCAGCAACGCAGCGCCCAAGGCGCCGCCCAGGTGCGGTCGGCGCATGCTCCAGTCCAGGCATGGGCAGGCGAATCGCCGACGTTGGGCCGCCAACGCCTGCACATCAATACCCAAGCCTTCGAGCAGCGCCTCACCCGATTCACTCAGCCGATAACCCTGCCCTTCTACATCAAGCAGCCACCCGGCTTCAAGCAAGCGATCATGCAGCCGCACCGCCAGGGTTCCGGCCATGTGGTCGTAGCAAGTGCGGGCAAACTGAAGGCGATCCGGCGTGCGCGAGGTGAATGTCGGTGCGGCGTTCTGGCCGATCACCATCAATGCTTCGAGGGCTTCGGCCACGCGTTTATCGGCGAGGCTGTAGTAGCGATGACGGCCCTGCACATGCAAGCGCACCAGGGCCAATTCCTTGAGTTTCGCCAAATGGGCGCTGGCGGTTGAGGCACTGACGTCGGCGATGCTCGCCAGCTCGGTGCTAGTCCGGGCGCGGCCGTCCATCAATGCGCAGAGCATTCGGGTCCGGGCCGGCTCGGCAATGGCCGCGGCCACCTGGGACACGCCCACATCATGTTGCTCTGCGTTCATATTTCGCTCCCGGACGAATCAAGCCATGCATGGATTGGAGAGAGTAGCAGCACTTTCCCCGCACGAACGAGGCAGCCCATCATGGACCCGATCACCGCCGCGACACACGCCGATCCCTACCCTTACTACGCGACCCTTCGCGCCGGCGACGGGCTGCACTTCGACCCACACCTTAACCTCTGGATCGCCAGCAGCGCCGAAGCGGTGTGCGCCGTCTTGCATCACCCCGATTGCCATGTGCGCCCCGCCCACGAACCGGTGCCGCACGCGATTGCCGAGGGGCCAGCGGGCCAAGTTTTCGGCCGCCTGATGCGGATGAACGAAGGTGAACGACAACGCTGCCCGAGAGCGGCGATTGCGCCGGGGTTGCAAGACATCGATCCCCACCAGGTCGAGGCGTTGGTCAAGGCGCGCTGGCTCAGGCAGGGTGCCGAAGGCGTGCATCAGGCGCAGTTCATCGGCCCGGTCAGCGTGGTGGCGCAACTGCTGGGCTTCAATCCAACCGACAGTCACTTGCTCAGCGAGCTGACAGGTGATTTCGTCGCCTGCCTGTCGCCCCTGAGCCAAGCCCCACAGCTGGAGGCTGCGCATCGGGCCAGCGAGCAATTGGCGAGGCTTTTCCAGGAGCGGATCGTCGCGCAGGACAATCCGTTGTTGAACGGCATCTGCCAAGGCTTCGAAGACAGCGATGCGGACCGCCGGATCGCCAACCTGATCGGCTTGCTGTCGCAAACCTATGAAGCCACGGCCGGCCTGATCGGCAACGCGTTGTTGGCGTTGATCCGCGATCCCGCGCTCCATCACGTACTCCGAGGTAATCCCACGCAAATCAGCCGATTACTGGCCGAAGTCCAGCGTTTCGACCCCGCTGTGCAGAACACCCGCCGCTTCATCGCCGCCCCCTGCGAAATCCTCGGCACTGCCTTGCAGCCGGGCGACGTGGTCCTGGTGCTGCTGGCCTCGGCCAACCGAGACCCGCAGCTCAATCCGCAACCGGACGCCCTCCTGTTGGATCGGCCGAATCGGCGCAGCTTCAGCTTTGGCAGTGGCCGCCACGAATGCCCAGGCCAGGCCTTGGCGATGACCATCGCCCATGCGACGTTAGATGCCATTCTGGAACGCGAGCCGGGCCTGGACCAGTTGACCTGGCGCTACCGCCTCTCCGCCAATGGACGCATCCCGCTGTTCAGCGATCGGTAATCAATAAAAACGCCATCAATCGTCCCGCGTCAGGACTTCCAGCAATTCGATTTCAAAGATGAGGTCGGCGTTGGGTTTGATGTGGGCGCCCATGGATCGTTCGCCATAGGCCAGGTGCGCCGGCACCCACAGTTTGCGCTTGCCGCCGACCTTCATGCCCATGAGCCCGAGGTCCCAGCCCTTGATGACACGACCCGTGCCGATCACGCACTGGAAGGGCTTGCCGCGGCTGTAGGACGAATCGAATTCGGTGCCGTCTTCGAGGGTGCCGCGGTATTGGGTGGTGATCAGCGCGCCTTTGACTACGCTTTTGCCATCGCCCTCTTGCAGGTCGATGATTTGCAACTCTTCAATCATGGCGTTATTCCCGTGTGATCCAGGCGCGGGGTTTTCTCAGAAAACTGCGCGACAGGCAACCTTTTGCGGCAAAGGGAACCGCAACGGTCACTTCGGTTCACATGGGTATCGGCCCTGCATTTCAGATAAGGATTTTCTGATGATCGACTCTCGCCCGCTCCACGGCTTCATTCCGCCTTATATCCTCAACCGCATCATCGCCCATGGCTCCGAGCAGCAGCGTTCCAGTGCCCTCGGCACCCTGACTCACGTGAACAACCTGCGCCACAACCCTGGCCCACCCATCCACCCACCCGTAGCCGCCCAACTGCCCAAGCCTGGCAAGGCTGGCCATCCCCAGCGCAGCGTGCACGACGCGCAAAACACCATGGAGCTGCCGGGCCAACCGGTGCGCCTGGAAGGTCAAGCGGCCAGCGGTGACCCAGCGGTGGACGAAGCGTATGACGCCCTCGGCGCCACCTATGATTTTTTCTGGAGAGTGCTGGAGCGTGACTCCATCGACAACAAGGGCTTTGCCCTGGTCGGCAGCGTGCATTACGGCCAGGGGTACGAAAACGCCTTCTGGAACGGCGCGCAGATGGTGTTCGGTGACGGCGATGGGGAAATCTTCCAGCGCTTCACCCGCTCCCTGGACGTGGTGGCCCATGAGCTGGCCCACGGCGTTACCGAGAGCGAAGCCGGCTTGATCTATGCCAACCAGTCCGGCGCGTTGAACGAGTCGATTTCCGATGTGTTCGGCGTGCTGGTCAAGCAATTCGTATTGGGCCAGACCGTCGAACAGGCCGACTGGCTGATCGGCGCTGACCTGCTCACCGACAAGATCAATGGTGACGGCTTGCGCAGCATGTCCAACCCCGGCACAGCCTACGATGACCCGCTGCTGGGCAAGGATCCCCAGCCGGCGCACATGCGCCAATTCGTCATCACCCGCGAAGACAATGGCGGTGTGCACATCAACTCCGGTATTCCCAACCGGGCCTTTTATCTGGTGGCAACCGCACTCGGCGGATTCGCCTGGGAAAAGGCCGGGCGAATCTGGTATGACACGTTGTGCGACAGGCAACTGGCCAACGACGCGTCCTTCAGTGCGTTCGCCCGCCTGACCATCGAGCACGCCCGCCAGCGCTTCGGTGCGCGGGAAGTCAAGGCGGTGCAGGACGGCTGGACGCAAGTGGGCGTCGACCTGAACGAGGAGAACGGATGAAAACCCTTCCAGACCTTGATGACAAAGCAGTCGTCAAGCTGTCACGCCAGGGCGGCGTGGCAGCCATCCACGCCTTGACCCGCCCCCGGGAAATCGAGTTCGCCCAGTGCGACCTCGATCAGCGCACACGTATCTGCTCGGTGCTGGAAGGATGCCTGCCGCTTACCTCCTCAACGCCCGGCCGGGGCGACCAGCGTTATTTCCAGATCGAGGTGCGTTACCGATCCAACGACCAGGACGACGAGATGGTGTTACAGGTGCCCGAGGACCGGGCACCTGGCGAGTTGGTTCATTTATGGGATAAGGGCGAAGTACTCTGATTAGCGGGTGGCCGGAACGATCTTGACGATGGCGCCGGACACCGTTTCGATCAGCAGGTATTTATCGTCGATGTGCACCCATTGCTGCTCTTTTGTCGGCTCTTCGAGTTTTTTCTGCTTCCAGTCTTTCATGGCCCTGTCCGCGCGTTGGTAGTCCGCCGGTACCCGGTCATTTTCCACCAACCGGCGGCCATTGCTCGGCGAATGCTCCAGGGCGTCCCCGGTTTTCTCGACCGCTTGCGCGACAGGCCCAAAGGCTCCGAGACCGGCGATCAGGACCAGGCTGGCGATGAGGGTTGGTTTGCGCATTAGAAAAACTCCAGTTTATACAAGGTACTGAATCTGGGACTTCGGCGGCGGCGAATCATTCCCTTTCCATAGGTCCGTGTCATAACTCCCACTGGCCCCGTAGGAGCTGCCGAGCGAAGCGAGGCTGCGATCTTTCTCAAGACACTTGAGTTTCGAGCGAAAGATCAAAAGATCGTCCGAACGCGGCCCGAGGCTTCGCCAGCGCCTACAGAGCCCAGCGCGAGCTTGCTCCCTCGCCACGGGTCTGGCATGGCATAGTAGCGGGTCTTGGACTATGGACCTTGCCATGAGCACTTCTACCCCAGCCCTCAAGGAAATCTTCAACAGCGCCCGCCTCGAACACATCGCCACCGAACTGTGCGCGGTGTACCCGGCCTTCGATGCAAAGGCGTTCCTGATCATGGCCAACGATGGGCTGGCGGAGTTGTCAGTGATGCAGCGCATGGCGCGGGTCAGCGAATGCCTGCATGCGGTCTTGCCGTTGGACTACGAAGCTTCGCTGCCGGTCCTGCGGGACTTGGCCCCGCGGCTGAACAGCATGTTCGTCGGCATGTTCCTGTCGCATTACGTAGCGTCTTACGGTCGACAGGCGTTCGATCTGTCGATGGACGCCCTCAAATACTTCACCCGATTCGGCTCAGCGGAATTTGCCGTACGGCATTTCTTGCGTGACGACCTGGCGCGCACCCTCGCGGTCATGCATGACTGGGCGCTGGACGGCAACGAACATGTCCGCCGCCTCGCCAGCGAAGGCAGCCGCCCACGTTTGCCATGGTCGTTCCACCTGGAGCCGATCCAGGCCAACCCGGAACTCGCCGCCGCGATCCTCGAAACGCTCAAGGCCGACGACAGCCTGTACGTGCGCAAATCGGTCGCCAACCACCTGAACGACGTGACCAAGCAGCATCCCGACTGGGTACTCGACCGGATCGAAGGCTGGCCGCTCCAGCAGCGCCACACTGCCTGGATCGCCCGGCACGCCCTGCGCAGCCTGATCAAGCAAGGCAACCGCCGGGCCTTGGCAGTCATCGGCGCGGGTGGTGTGGCGCAGGTCGAAATATCGGATCTACACGTGATGCCGGTGGCGGTGCGGCTAGGGGATCAGGTCACGCTGTCGTTCAAGGTGCAGTCGACGTGTGCGCAGGACCAGCGGCTGGTGATCGATTACGCGATCGATTATGTGAAAGCCTCGGGCGGCACCTCAGCCAAGGTATTCAAGCTCAAGACCTTCAACCTCCCCGCCCTGGCGTCCGCCAAACTGAGCCGCTCCCAGCACATTCGCGAATTGACCACGCGCCGACACTATGAGGGCCGGCATGCGGTGCATGTACTGGTCAACGGCGAGCGGCTGGGCAGCACCGCGTTCGACATCGTCCCCTGAGCCATCGCCTCAGACCGTGGCCACTCGCGGAACTTGGCGAATGTTCTTGAGGAAATGTTCGGCGGGCACCGGATGTCCCAGCAGATACCCTTGCAGTGAATCGCAGCCCAACTGGGTCAGGAAATCCTGCTGTACATCGGTCTCCACCCCTTCGGCGACGATCCGCAGGCCCAACGCCTGGCCGAGGGCGACGATGGCCGAGACAATCGCCGCGTCGTCGCTGTCGTGCTCCAGGTCGCGGACGAAGCCACGATCAATCTTCAACTCGTTGGCCGGCAGGCGCTTGAGGTACATCAGGCTCGAATAGCCGGTGCCGAAGTCGTCGATGGACAAGTCCACGCCCATGTCCGACAGCTGCTGCAACACCGTCATACTCGCGTCCGCGTCGCTCATGGCGGTGGTCTCGGTGATTTCCAGGGTCAGGCTATTGGCCGGCAAATGGTGCGTCTCCAGCGCCTTGGCCACGCTTTGCACCAAACCTGTATGGCAGAACTGCAGCGCCGAGAGATTCACCGCGATGCGCCAATCGGTGTAGCCCAGCACGTACCATTCGCGCATTTGCCGGCAGGCTTCGTTGAGCACCCATTCGCCAATCGGAATGATCAACCCGGTTTTCTCGGCCAAGTCGATAAACGTGTCGGGCATCAACAGGCCCTGTGTCGGATGAGTCCAGCGCAACAGCGCTTCGGCGCCCACCGGACGGCCATTCGCGGCGTCGAACTTGGGCTGGTAATGCAAGCTGAACTGGCGCTGTTCGACGGCGATGCGCAGGTCTTGCAGCAGTTGCAATTGCTTACGGGCGTTGCTGTTCATCGAGGCATCAAAAAAGCTGTAGCCGTTCTTGCCGGCGCCCTTGGCGTGGTACATCGCCGCGTCGGCGTTCATCAGCAACTCGTCGGCGCTCTGGCCGTTACCCGGGTACAGCGAAATGCCGACGCTGGCGGAAATCTGCAAGTCATGGTCGGCGACCCGGAAGGTACGGCCGATCAGCCCGACCTGACGTGCGGCCAGGCGCAAGGCGTCATCCGGATCGGCCAATTGCACCAGCAGCACGAACTCATCACCGCCAATACGCGCCAGGGTGTCCTGGTTGCGCAGATCTTCGCGCAGGCGCAGGGCCACGTCCCGCAGCAGCAGGTCGCCCATGTGGTGCCCAAAGGCGTCGTTGACCGGTTTGAAGCCATCCAGGTCGATGAACATCAAGGCGAAACAACCGCCCTGCCCTTGCACACGGTGCATGGCCTGGCCGATACGATCCGCCAGTAATACGCGGTTGGGCAGTCCAGTCAGGGGGTCGTGCAAGGCCAGCTGGGTCAGTTCGCGATTGGCCTGGGTCAACGACCGGGCCAGCTCGGCGGTACGAGCTTCCAGGCGTGCGTCAAGAATGGAAGTCAACAAGGCAATCGCCAGCACCGCCAGGGTGGTGATCAGCACCAGGTTGTCCAGGCCCTTGCCGCTCAAGCCATCGAGGGAACCACAGAAGCTGCCCTCGCTGAACTGCGCCGCAGCCATGCCGGTGTAATGCATGCCAACGATGGCAACGCCCATCACCACGGCGGCGCCGGCGCGAGCCAGGCGAACATGGGGCGTGTTCTGACGCAGGCGAAAAGCAATCCACAGCGCCGCCGCACACGCGACGACAGCAATCAGCAACGAAGCGCCGAACAGCGTCGGGTCATAATCGATGCCCGGCTGCATCCGCAACGCAGCCATGCCGGTGTAGTGCATGGCACTGATGCCGGTGCCCATCACCAATGCGCCGAACGCCAGTTGCCAGGCCCGCAATTGCCGTTGGCTGACCAGCCACAAGGCAAAGCCGCTGGAAAGAATCGCGATCAACAGCGACAGCGCGGTGATCGCCACATCGTAGCCAAGCTCCACCGGCAGCGTGAACGCGAGCATGCCGATGAAATGCATGGACCAGATGCCCACTCCCATCGCCAGCGCGCCACCGGCCGTCCAGAAATGCTTGGCGCGGCCCTGGGCCGTGGCGATACGCCCGGTCAGGTCCAGGGCGGTGTAGGACGCTAGCATCGCAACAAACAGAGAAATCGAAACGAGCGCGGGTGAATAGCTGCCGATTAGCATGGATTTTTCTCGTGACCAGAAGGCCGAACTGCTTCCATGCCCGGTTGAAAGGCGGCGATTGTACACAATCGGTACGAGAGTGCACGGGCCATACATCAAAAAGCCATCATCCTTGGGAAATTTGCGACGAAAGACACTGGGCAGGCGACTGACAGGGCGCTATCGCGAGCAAGCTCGCTCCCACAGGAGGCTGAGGACGTATGAAAATCTTAGGTTCGGCTCCGAGCCCATGTGGGAGCTTGCTCGCGATGCGGTGCCCTCGACAAAGAAGAACCTGAGCCCGCGCAGGTTCGGCTAATCTCCACAGATCATTACCAGGAGCAGCCGGCATGACCCCTATGGATACCAAAGCCACAACCACCGCTTTAGTCGTGATCGACATCCAGAACGACTTCATCCCTGGCGGCCAACTGGCGGTGCCGGGCGGCGACGAAATCGTGCCGCTGGTCAACCGACTCGGCCGCTCGTTCCTGAACGTTGTCTGCGCCCAGGACTGGCACCCCGCCGGGCATGCCTCGTTCGCCTCCAGCCACGAAGGCAAACACCCCTTCGACCTTATCCAGTTGCCCTACGGCGAACAAAAGCTCTGGCCCGAACACTGCGTCCAGGATACTCAGGGCGCCGCCCTGCACCCCGACCTTGACTTGCCTCATGCCCAGTTGATCATCCGCAAGGGCTGCAACCCGGCCATCGACAGCTACTCGGCCTTCATGGAAGCCGACCGCCAGACCCCGACTGGCCTGACCGGCTATTTCAAGGAGCGCGGCATCGACACGGTGTACATGGTCGGGCTGGCCCTGGATTTCTGCGTGATGTATTCGGCCCTTGACGCACGAATGGCCGGTTTCAACGCAATCGTCGTGCTCGACGCTTGCCGGGGCATCGATATCGACGGTTCGATGGACGCGGCCATGCGGCGCATGCAGGAGGCCGGCGTACGGCTGATTCAATCCGATGACATAACCAGCGGATGATTCATACTCCGAGCATCTCCACGCCACAGTGAGCCCCCATGCCCCGCCTCACCCGCACCCATCCGCGACTCTCCCTGGCCACGGTCATCGGCCTGACAGCGGGCCTGTTGATTCCGACGGACTCGATCATCAGCAAGATCCTGATCGGCTGGAACGCCGGGGTCTGGACCTACCTGGTGCTGATGTTCTGGCTGACGGTGCGGGCCAAGGCGCCGGACGTGAAGCGCATCGCCGAAATGGAGGACGAAAACGCCGGATTGGTTTTGCTGATGGTCTGCATCGCGGCGCTGGCCAGCCTGGCCACCATCACCTTTGAACTCGCCGGCAGCCGCGACCTGGCAACCGCTGGCAAACTTCTGCACTACGGCGTCACCGCGTTGACCGTTATCGGCTCATGGCTGCTGATCGGGGTGATCTTCAGCGTGCACTACGCAAGGTTGTATTACACCTGGAACGGCAAGGAACCGGCCCTGCGTTTTGCCGAGGGGCTGACCACACCCAATTATTGGGACTTCCTGTATTTCTCGTTCACCATCGGCGTGGCGGTGCAGACCTCGGACGTCGGCGTTGCCACGCGGCAGTTGCGCAAGATTGTGCTGGCGCAGTCGTTGATCGGGTTTGTGTTCAACACGGCGATATTGGGGTTTTCGATCAATATTGCGGCGGGGTTGTTTGGGTAATGGTCACTCCTCTGTAGGAGCTGCCGAAGGCTGCGATCTTTTGATCTTGATCTTGATCTTTCGCTTACGACTCAACTGTCCGGGACAAGATCGCAGCCTCGTTGCACTCGTCAGCTCCTACAGGTGGGTCGGGCGATATATCGAGCACGTTTCAAGACGGTGTGGGGAGCCACAGCCGGAAACGTGCCCCGCCCAGTGGCGAGGCTTCGACGGTCAGCGTGCCGCCCTGGGCTTGCAGGGCGCGGCGGCTGATCGCCAGGCCGAGGCCGAAGCCGCCGGTGGCGCGGTCGCGGCTGCGGTCCAGGCGGTAGAACGGTTCGAAGACACGCTCGCGCTCGCTGTCGGGGATGCCGATGCCGTCGTCGTCGACCCAGATTTCACAGCCTTGCTCGCTGACCAGCACGCCGACCTGGATGCGTTTCTCGCAATAGCGCATGGCATTGCGGAGCAGGTTCTGCAAAGCGCGGGCGGTCAGGCGCGGGTCCAGCACAAAACGCTCCAGCGCCCCGTGCAGCAGCACGTCGATCACCACCTCCGGCGCGGCCAGGTCTTCGTCGAGGCTGCCAAGGATGCTGTCGATGAACTCATCCAGCGGCACTTCGACCCGCTCCGGCAAACGTTCGGGATTTTGCAGGCGACTGTAGGAC
Source organism: Pseudomonas agronomica (assembly GCF_025917275.1). Classification (GTDB taxonomy): domain Bacteria; phylum Pseudomonadota; class Gammaproteobacteria; order Pseudomonadales; family Pseudomonadaceae; genus Aquipseudomonas; species Aquipseudomonas agronomica. The sequence goes on from NZ_JAOSHO010000017.1 coordinate 12,078, forward strand.
AGCAACTCCAACACCAATTCGTCCAGCTCACGGATGTGCGCCACCAACCCCTGCAGGCGCTCGCGACTGGCCGCCGGCATTTCCTCCGACAACGCCAGGGCGAGGCCAAAATCGAGCCGGGTCAGCGGCGTGCGCAGTTCATGTGACACGGCGTTGAGCAAGTCCCGCTGCTGGTTGAGCAAGTTTTCGATGTCCCCTGCCATGGTGTCGAACACATGGGCCAGGCTGCCGATGTTGGAACTCGGGGCGATCTGCGTACGCTCACTCAAATGCCCCTTGCCGAAACGCTCGGCCGTGCGCTTGAGGCGCTCCAGATCGCGCCAGTGCGGCCGTAGCCAGAGCAACAGGCACGCCAGCATCGTCGCGCCGATCAGCACATTGATGCTCCAGTACAGCCAGCTGACGTCTGCCGGATCCGGCGGCACGATCATCTTCACCGCCGTGCGTTCGTCCAACGGCGCAGCGGCCAGGGTGCGCCAGCCCCAATCGCCGATGCGCACCACGTTCTCGCCACGCCTGAGGCGCGTCTGCTCGGTGTCGGTGAAACCCTTGTCCTCGGTGGCCGCCAGTTCGATGCGCAACGGCTCGAATTCCTTGTCCATCTGCGCTGCCAGTGCCGCCCATTGCTCGCTGGGTACGGCGCGGAATTGCTTGACGATCAGGGTTTGCAGCCCACGGGAATAATCGAGGTTGTAAGCCTGGAAACGCTCATGGAACAGGCGGATCACCAGTTCCGGCATCAAATAGATCGCCGCGCTGTAGGACACGATGGTGACCAGGTAGAGGCGAATCAGCAGCTTCCACATCAGTCAGCATTCCCACTCGGAACGGCTGAACAAGTAGCCCTTGCCCCACACGGTCTTGATCTTGCGCGCCTCGCCGGCGTTGTCGTCGAACTTGCGCCGCAGCTTGGAAATGGCCACGTCCACCGAGCGATCGGTGCCGTTGAACTCGATACCGCGCAGGCGTTGCAGGATCTGGTCGCGGCTCAGCACTTCTCCGGAATGACGGGCCAGCACCACCAGCAGATTGTATTCGCCACTGGACAATTCCACCGGCTGCCCGCGCCAGGTCACGGTGCGCTCGGACAGGTCGATGCACAGGTTGCCCATGACGATGCGATCGTTCACCGTCTGCGGCTCGGTCAGGCTGCTGCGCCGCAACAACGTGCGCACCCGCGCCAACAGCACTCGGGGTTCGCAAGGCTTGGTGACGTAATCGTCGGCGCCCATCTCCAGGCCCAGCACCTGGTCGTGGCTGTCGTCCCGGGCGGTGAGCATCAGAATCGGCAAGGTCGCCGAATCAGCCCGCAACAAGCGGCAGACCTGCAAGCCGTCCAGCCCCGGCAGCATCAGGTCGAGAATCACCAGGTCCGGAGGATTGGCCCGCGCACGTTCACGGACGTGGTCGCCACGGTTGAGCACGCTGACGTGATAGCCGTTGCGCTCCAGGTAGCTGGCGATCAGTTCACAGAGGGCGGCGTCGTCTTCGACGAGGAGGATGTTGGGCATGGGTGTATCCAAAGGTACGAGGCACTGGGAATCTCAAGCCGCGAAGGATATACGCCCTCATCCGCCGCTGAGCAAAACCCTTACATAATTTCACAACAACCGCTTCCTGGGCGCTTATCCTGATCTTGATATCCGGTTGCCAACGGTTTTTCCTCTCCGTCATCGCAACAGTCAAAATTCATACTTTTCATGCCTTGTAAACTGTTAAACATGACAGTTTACAAGGCATGAAAAAACCAGCCTTATATAGTTCATCCTGTCGTAAGGCACTATGACCTTTGGATACCTACTTCTTCCAACGGAGATCGGCCCCATGAATGCTGTCATCAACCAACTGAGTTTCGCGCACGGTAACTATGTCACCGCGTCAGCTTTTTCAACCCAGGGTAAAGACTTTCCAGAATTCGCTGCCACCTCACGATTGATCGAAAAGAACGTTGCGGGTCCTGCACGAGCTGAAACTGTAGTTATTACGGCAGTGGACCGCGAGGAGAAAATGACAAGAGCATCCACGACCTCCACTCGTGAACTCACCATTTGCATCCCCGCGAACTATGAACTCGGTGTCCATGATTTGAAAACCCGGGACGATGTGAGTTTCAGCTTCAAGGATGAAGAAAAAATCGTCTATGAAGGGGTAAAGGGAACCATCGAATTGGTGCCTGCCTCCGAGGGAAATGTAAAAGGCAGCTTCAATATCGATGTCGAGATACCCGATTCCGAAGAACAGACCTTTATCCTCAAAGGCCAGTTCCAGGTGCTCAAGGCGGTTTAACCAGAACCATAAAAAAGGGGAAGCCTAGGCTTCCCCTTTTTTATTAGAACTTGTAATGGGCCCCGAAATTGAAACCATAATCCTTGGTGAGGTTGTCACCTTTGCTGGTATCGAACTCGCCATGGACCTGCCAGCGATCATTCAATGTCCAAGAGGCGCCCGCCGCAACTTCGAACCGGGTACCGGACAGGTCGTTGTTGAATTTATTATCGTTGACTCGCACCTCGTTGTGCTTGGCAAACTCCTGGACAACGGCGGTACGAATATGCGGTTGAAGTACGCTGCCATTATCCAGCTTCATACCGCGTCCCATGTTCACACCCACCTTGCCGAGCATTGAACGAGTGGTGTCGGCATCAGCCTTTAGACCGTTATCGAGGCTGAAGTCCTTGCCCTGTATTGTAGCCACCTGCCACTGGGTAAACGGCTCGATGTAATAGCCGTCCTTGAAGTCGATATGCTTACCAAACTCGACGGATGCACTGGCCCCCAGGTTGTTGTAACCGCCCTTGGTCCTGGCGCCGTCACTCATCGTGACCTTGGCATCATTGTGGAAATGGTTGAGCTTGGCCACGGTATCCAGGTAATAACCGCTGTCTCCCAGCCACGTGCCGTACATACCGAGAGAAGTACTGTCAATCTCACCGGAGCTACCGCGGCTCAAGTCCAGGTTCGACTTGCTATACCCGGCGAACACACCCAGCAAAACTCGTTCGCCTGCGATTTGCACCGGGGTATCCACACCCAGGGAAATCCCATGCTGATTCTGGCTATAACCATTGCCATAAGCTTTGTTGGTGACGCTGTATCGACCGCCGAACGAACGCATCCAACCACCCGTCTGACCTCCATTGACGCGCAGATCACCCATGCGGGTATTCAACAGCGCCATTTCCCCATAGATCACCGTCGGCGCGGTGCCGAAGATCGCCATGACTGAACGGGTCGGATTGCTTATGACGTCCTTGTCGGGTTGCAAGTACCAATCATCACCTTGCTTGACCAGGCGGTAAGTGTATGCCCCGACATCCACCCGGTCGTTGACCAGATCGTATTGAGCACCTGAAGCGACACTCTGTACCACCTTGATCGACGCGTCGCTGACAGGATCAAGCCCGGTACTGGCTACCAGCAGCTGATGATTGCCGGACGCACTGCCGGTGATGTTCAAAAGATCGCTGATGCCCTGCCTGAAATCCGTACCCAGCTCGAATCGGCCATTGCCCGCCAGGTTGGCAACGTCCAGCTGGAAGTATTGCTGGTTGCTCCCCAACCGAACCGTCCCCCCGCCGGCGAGCGTGAGGTTACTCACCGACTGGCTCTCGGTCATCTGCCACAGCGCCTGGTTGCTGATGGCAAAGTTGGTGACATTGGTGACTTTGCCCGTCAGGCTGGCACCGTTGTCCAACGCCAGGCTCGAAGCGCTGTTGGCCGCGCCAGAGACATCGCCGACCATCACGCTCCGGTTGTTGATGGAAACCGTGGCGACGCCCTGCAAATTGCCCGTCAGCGTGGAAGCGTTGTTGATCACGACGCTTGAAGCGCCCAGTACATTGCCGGTCATGCTCGCCTGGTTGTTGAGGGTCGCACTGGTGACATTCTGCATATCACCGGTCAATGAGGCAGCATTCTGCAGGGTCACGTTGCCCGTGCCGCCTGCATCGACCACGATATTGCCTGTCAGCGCGCTGTTATCGACAAGAAGCACGGCCGACGCTCCATCGCGCACTTCGACCACTGTACCGTTCCCCCCTATCAAGGTTGAACCGTTGCGCACCTCGATGTTTGCCACGGTTGGAAAAGTCGAGTTATTGAATCCCACGACAATCGCCGAACCGGTCTTGCCCTCTACCCGAGTACTGTCCAGCACAATAGACGAAGGGGTGACCCCGGTTTGCGCTGTATCGGTGCCTACGATCAATCCATTCAGGCCACCGGTAATCGTGCTGCCACTGGCGGATAACGTACCTTCCAGAAGACGTATCCCGAAACTGTTGGCCCCCGTGCCCTCCACCGTGGAGTTGTGCACGGTCAGATTGCTGAAGCGGTTACCGGCTATCCCCCCCGTCAGACCTCGCACCGTACTGTTATTACTCACTGTCACCTTCGAACCGCCAACTGTGTTCAAGTCTCGTGCAGCCTGGATGCCAATCCCATCGGTACTGGTGACGGTAGAGTTGTCCAGCGCAGCGTTGGCGTTGACGAGCCTGATGCCGTTAACGAACGGACCTGTTCCGGTGGCGTTGACCGTCGAGTTGGTCAAGTTGACTGTGCCACCTGCGCTACTGACGATTCCTTCCGTGGTGGCGCCCACGCCCGTCAAGGTAGCCCCGGTCTCGAGGGTCCATGTTTCCACTGGGCTGTTGCGATCGATCGGTTGGTTTTGTCCAGCGGGAACCGTGCCGGCCTGTACCTGGGATGGATTGATCACCAACGGGATAAATAACATCACCGAAAGGCTGAGCGTTGTTTTGCGATAGGAAAAAACAGACCTGGGCGACATAAATGAGTCCTACTCGATTACGTTCTCGCGAGAACGAAAGATCGACTCGTTATATGCGCGAGCCGAGATAAAAAGCGGTCGCTAGCCTACGGCCCACCCGTTCGAGCCGATGTAGGATAAATCTGTAAATGCGTGCGGCTTTTTCCGTTTTACTGTGGGATCTGCAACTTCTGGACAATTGAAATTTTACTTCAACAGCTAAAGACGGCATTGCCCGTCGTCTTTAGCTGTTCCTGGTTAAAGCGACCGTCAAGGTTATGGGCGCTCCTCTTCGCAATACACCAGGCTGGAGTTCAGCAGCGCCACGGGGACGATGACCTCCGCTGGAATACCACCTGCGGTATAAGCGATACGAGCATATCGAGTAGGGGGTCGTTGTCCGGCCACCGTGCTCGGCAGTTGAATGGCCCTGATTTTGTCGTAATCGGTCAGTCTGAACTCCAGATCACCCGTGGCGGGCATCGACCCCGTCATGGTGATGAGGGTACCGGGTATAGCCGCGCCCCCCGCTTGGTTGGTCACTCGTCCTTCAAATTCCAGGTTCACCGTCGCACCGGTGGGGATATTGGTATCCCGCCGGATCCGGATTCGCAATTGACGGGGCTGATAGGGCGGCTTCGGACCGTCCGGCGCAACAGGGTGGTCGAGGCTCGGGCAGTTGATGCTGGTAGCGATTCGCTCCGGCACCAGGTTCCCTGTTGGTCCCCGGAAGGCGGAGATGATGACCTGAGGCACCGGCAGGTTAATGATGATGGCGGTCACATCCACCTTCGTGGTCGGCGTCTGTATCATCCCGTTGTCGCTACCAGGGTATTCGATGGTGATATAGGCTTCCCTGGCGTCTCCGCCCGCCGCGGTACCATTACCCTCGGCCAGAATCGTTTCCCACGGCAACGGTGTGCGAACGGTCGTATCGCCTACCCGCACCGGCACGGGATTACCCACTTGTTTGCCCTGATAGAAGAACTTGACGATTTCACGTCCCGTGACAGGTCGGCTCGCGTCCACCCAGACAGGCCATTCCATTTCCGCATCCAAGCCTGCCTGGGCAGGCCCAAGTGTATTAGGCGCTGGCAGAGGGTTGCCGCCGCCCTGTACAACTACCGGATCGATGTTGGGGTTTTCCGGGTCCGGCAGGTTAGGCTGTTCCGGTCCGGCATAAGCGAAATCGATAACGGCGAACTGCTGAGGTGTCGATACCGGGTTGGGTGTGATCGTCGACCGCTCCAACTCATAATAATATTCCAGCTCGGTTTCGCTATCCTTGTTCGGGTCTCCAAACAGGGTGGCCAAAGTTGGGTAATCGAGTTCGAATTTTAACGGCCCAGGCGTGCCGACTGGAGGTATTGACTGTTCCGGCAAGGCGATCGGCCCGTCTTCAGTTGAAAAGAGATAGGGAATGATCCGATCCCCGGGAATTGAATGAAGCGGGTGATCGATTTCCATGATCACCGTGCTAGGCGTGGTAGCTACCATATTGAAAGTAATGGGTACGGCACCACCGTTGGTAATAGGAATCCTGGGAACAGCCAGTATCGGTTTCGGCGTCTTGACTCTGTTGAACATCAAGGTAATGGCTGCGTTGTTACTAATATTGCCCGGCAGGTCAGTAAGATTATAGGAATAATAATGCATCCCCTCATTCAGGGCCTCGAGAAAACCCAAAGGGATGCTGATAATTCCATTAGCCGGCACCGGCCCGCTGTACGCGGGTGTTTCCGCCTGCATCAGACTAAAGGTGGTCTGGGTCGAAATGTAGAAATTGACCTTGTCGTTATCCGCCTCGAATTTTGTATAGGCGTGAGGGATGGTCAACTGTAAGCCACCCGCATTGGCGGGATCGACCAGCCAGGCATCATCGATCGTGGCTGGAAACGCAGCTCCCAATGTCAATGTCAATGGCCGCGCCTTGGCTCCACTGGGGCCTGGCTGCCGTTGATAAGGCGCTGTCAGATCCGCCAGCGCTTCAGTAAAGGGACCCGAAGTGTCCTCATTGCCAAATACGTCATAAATAACGAAGGCCAACTCGTATGCCTTATATGCCCCGGTGCTTTCAAATTCGTCCACCAATTTGCCATCCGTGGACACTGGAAAGCTGATCGGGAATGTCCAGGTGTCATTGGGCTGATCCGTTCGAAGTTTTGTCGCTACGAGAAAAGTAGGGTCCCTCGGAATGAGCGATTCACCTTTCGGAAATAAATAAAGCTCTACTTCCACCCCCCCATCACCCGTCGCCTCTTCAATACGTGCCAGCTGCACTACAATGGACTTATCCACCACGAGCTGCTGATAAGTAAGCCGGTTGTCCGGCAGCTGACCGACAATAGATGGCGGTTCAGCCAATATTCCACCCGATTTTACTTGCATGTTCATTCTCACAAACTCCATCGACAAGTTGTTTATTGAATTACCCACATCTGCAAAGGCAGGCTTGCTACTATTCGTTGCATCCAGCCCCGTAGCGCCCGGACCGCAGGGAAGCGCCTGCCCCGGAACGATTCGATCAATCTTCACCAAGGCGGGCGGTGACTTTCCCAATGCGCTGCCATTTCGATACAAGGTATAACTGGCCAAGGCTGAAGCATTTCTTTCCATGGGCTTTATGTGCTGTTCGTACTTGTCACTTTCCAAGACCAGATCGAATCCCTGGACAGACGAGGCCTCTTCTTGAGTCAGAAACTTCGTCACTCGCACTGCTGTTCCGGCAATTGGACCGATCCCATTAAGACTGGCATAACCCTCCCAGCTCAACGCGCATTCGTCATCCTTGGCGAACCGCCCAGGTTGAGCTGGCACATGTATGAGCACACGCTCCCATAACTTGGGTTGCGAAGAACAATTGAGATACCCCCACAGTGTGGCGCTGGGAAAACCTGGTTCAGCCAAGTTCACCGGCGTGGGTCTCATTACATGAAAGGTCTGGGGAGACGACGTATCTTCATTTCCAGTGTCTCCCTGCGTCACACGATACTTGAGAACGACATCCCCCTCTTGTTGAAGGTATTGAGCGTCCAACAAGACAAATGCAGGAAACACCACTGGAACAGGAAAATAATTACTATAAATCAACACTTCAATTGGCGACCCGGGTGTAACGACCCAGACCTCCAGCAGATCACTATTGCCGGGTTGTTGAGAAGGTGCCGCCCATTCCGGAATTAACAACTTGGCCCCTTGGATGGAAGCCTCCGGCGGAAATACATTGTCAGCGCCAACCCCTTCAATACTAAGAGGTCTCGCCAAGATACCGATATCATTTCCATCGAAAGAGGACATGCATGACACTCCAGACCGGCACTTAACAGCCTGGAGAAATTAAGCGCGGATTCGACCGTCGCGCCTACTGTCAGATCTGACAGGTAAACCCACCGTTCGTCGGGTCGGTCACCTCAACCGCAGAAGGCTACTGCTCAAAACCCGCCTACCGTTTCAGTGAATCCACAGCGCATCGGGCAATCCGTTGGCAGGCCTCCCTGAGCGAGCCTTGGCCGACCACCAACCCAATCCGAATATGCCCCGCCGCACTCGGTCCAAACGCCTCCCCCGCCAGCACCGACACGCCGTATCCGTCCAGCAGCCGCTCGGCAAACGCCTGGGCCGCCAGGCCGGTCTCGCATACGTCGACCATGACGAACATGCCGCCATCGGGTCGTACAGGTTTGAGCCCCGGACACTTCGCAAGCGCCTCGCATACCAGATCCCGACGTTGGCGATATTCCTCGCGCATCCGCGCCACTTCAGGCAAGTCTTGATCGAGGGCAACCTGGGCGGCGCGCTGGACGAAATCCGGCAAGCCAAACAGCATGCACAGGGACAGGTTGGAGAGGTGTTCGGCAAGGGGTTCGGGACCGATGGCCCAGCCGATGCGCCAGCCGGTCATGGCGTGGGACTTGGACAGGCTGTTGATGGTCACGGTGCGCTCGGCCATGCCCGGCAGCCCGGCAGGGCTGATGTGTGCGCCTTCGTAGAGCAAGTCGCTGTAGACCTCGTCGCTGATCAGCCAGAGGTCATGGTCGATGCACAGGTGCGCGAGTGCTTGCCAGGTCGGCAGCGCCAGGCTGGCGCCGGAGGGGTTGTTCGGGCTGTTGAGGAGCATGGCGCGGGTGCGTGGGGTGATCAGCCGGGCGACGTCGTTCGGCTGGACCCGGAAGTCGTTTTCGGGACTCACCGCCACGGGGACCACTTTCGCTCCGCACGCGCCGAAGACCGCTTCGTAGGTGACGTACATCGGCTCGGCGACGATCACCTCGTCGCCGGGATCGAGCAGGCACTGCGCGACCGCGTAAACGGCACATTGCGCGCCGGGCAGCACGGTCACATGCCCGGCGCCCACCGGTTGGCCGCAGCGCTGTTGATGGCGCCGGGCGATGCTCGCGCGCAACGAGTGCAGGCCTCGCGTATCCGAGTAGTGAGTATCGCCGGCCCGCAAGCTGGCGACAGCGGCCTCGACGATGGCGGGCGGCGTATCGAAATCCGGGTCGCCCACCGAGAGCAACAGGACTTCCCTGCCCTCCTCGCGCATGGCCAGCGCCCGGTCATGGATTTCCCAGGCGGCGGCGCCGTCACCGGTGATGCGTTGGGTCAAGGCTGAAAAGCGCATGGAATCTCCTGTGAGCGCGGTGTCCAGCCTCAACCCTATCTCAAATCACGAAACGCGCCACCGTCGCATTCAACCCCACCGCCAGGCGCGACAGTTCATGGGTAGCGTCGCTGGTCTGCTGCGCGCCACTGGCCGATTGGGTGGCCAGGTCGCGGATGTTCATCAGGTTGCGGTCCACTTCGCGCGAGACTTGGGCCTGTTCTTCGGACGCGCTGGCGATGACCAGGTTGCGCTCGTTGATCTGGTGGATCGACTGAGTGATTTGCTCCAGCGCCACACCGGCGGCCCGGGCCAGTTCCAGGGTGCTTTGGGTGCGCTGGTTGCTTTGCTGCATCGACTGCACGGCCTGGCCGGTGCCGTTCTGGATGCCGGCGACCATTTTTTCGATTTCCTGGGTTGATTGCGCAGTGCGATGGGCCAAGGCCCGGACTTCATCGGCCACCACCGCGAAACCCCGCCCCGCCTCGCCGGCACGGGCGGCTTCGATGGCGGCGTTGAGCGCCAGCAGGTTGGTCTGTTCGGCGATGGCGCGGATCACGTCCAGCACTTTGCCAATGTCGCGGCCCTGGATGGCCAAGCCTTCAATCATCGAGGCGGTGGCCTGCACGTCATGGGTCATGGTCTGGATCGCGTCGACGGTTTCCACTACCCGTGTGCGCCCCTCCTGGGCGGCCTGGGTCGACTGGTTCGACGCCTCGGAAGTCGACACGGCGTTGCGGGCGACCTCTTCGACGGCGGCGGTCATCTCATTGACGGCGGTGGCCGCCTGCTCGATTTCATTGTGCTGTTGTTGCAAACCGCGCGAGGATTCCTGGGTGACGGCGCTCAGCTCTTCGGCGGCGGCGCCCAGCTGGGTGGCGGAGCCGGCGATCTGCTCGATGGTCTGGCGCAAGCTGCCCTGCATCGCGCCGAGGGCCTGGAGCAACCGGGCGGGTTCGTCCTTGCCATCATCGGTAATGACAGTGACCAGATTGCCTCCGGCAATGGTCCGTGCTGCTTCGAGGGCCCGGTTCAAAGGCGCAACGATGCTGCGCGTCAGCAGCAAGGCCAGCAGCACGGTGGCGAGCGCGGCGATGACCGAGACGACGAGGATGCCGGTGATGGCGCTGTTGTAATAGTTGCCGGCCTGGTCCGACGCTTCATGCCCCTCCGCCACGCTCATTGCAATGAGCTTGTTGAGTTGCTCGCCCATCTGGTCGGTGCCTTCCTTGATTCGTGTGTTGATGAGGCCACGCAGCGCGTCGGCTTTGTCCTGTCGGGACAGATCGAGCATTTCCTTCTGGGCCTGGAGGTAGTTTTCCAGGGTTTTCGAAAAGGCGCTGTACAGCTCGGCTTCATCTGGCGCGGCGGGCAGCGCCGCATAGGCCGCATTCGCCTTGTTGAGTTTTTCCACCAGCACGCCGATGCGGGTCTCGGCTTCGCTGAGGCTGGCCGGGTCGCGGTTGACCAGGATGCGAAATGAAAGAATGCGCATGCGCAGCACGTTTTCAAGGACATTGGCCAGGTAACCGACGGCGGGTAACTGGGTCTGCTCCATGTCCACCGACGCCTGGCGAATGACGGACATGCGATTGGCGGCGAACACGCCGAGCACAACGACCAATAGAGCAATGACTGCAAAGCCGAGAAAGGCTCGGGGGGCGATGTTCAAGCTACGTAGGGACATGGGAAGGCCTCGGTGGTGGGTCGAGCGTCCATGCCGCCAGCGTATCGATTGGGATAATTATGTGTACGCCTACCGGGTTATCGGCTGGACTTGAGGCTTTTTGCAGGAGGACGATGAAATATATTCCCGTCGTGTTCAATTGACGCCCCGCCCTCACCCATGGTCTCCTGTGCGCCAGTTTGGGTGCCCTTCACAGGGTGAAACGGGAAACCGGTGATTCGTGTGCTTTACTTCAAGGCCACGTCAGTCCGGTGCTGCCCCCGCAACGGTAAGCGAGCGAAGCGTCGAATCCACTGTGCATGCGCATGGGAAGGTGACGCTTGCAGGCACGGCCAAGGCCTTGCCCCTCGTGAGCCCGGAGACCGGCCCATGACTCATTGACAACAAACCCGCGGTGGGCGGGCGCTGTTCGAATCCCGGCGAACCTTCGCCCGGGCTTTCGTTGCGCTCGATCCACCCGCTGACAGACCAGAGGGAAGCGCCATGTCGACCATCAGCAGCACCGCCCGCACCACCAGCACCACCGTTACCCTCAGCCAGCGCCTGGGCGCGGCGGTCCTCGCCTCGATTCTCGGCGCGGGCCTGGTCTATTTCGCCGGTTTTTCCCACATCGAAGCAGTGCACAACGCAGCCCATGACACACGTCATAGCGCCGCGTTCCCGTGCCACTGAGTGCTGCCGACATGATCAAGCGTATCGCGCAGACCGCTGGTTTCAGCGGGTTACTGGCTGCCCTGCTGCTGACCCTGCTGCAGAGTTTCTGGGTGTCGCCGTTGATTCTTCAGGCGGAAACCTTTGAAAAAGCCCCGGCGACCGAAGTCCATGAACACGCTGGCGGGATGGCCCACAGCCACGACGCCGAAGCCTGGGAGCCGGAAGACGGCTGGCAGCGCGTGCTGTCCACGACGGGCGGCAACCTGGTGGTCGCGGTGGGTTTCGCGCTGATGCTGGCGGGCCTGTACACCTTGCGCGCGCCGACCCGTACGTCCCAGGGTTTGCTTTGGGGCCTGGCCGGCTACGCCACCTTCGTCCTCGCACCCACCCTCGGCCTGCCACCGGAACTGCCTGGCACGGCGGCGGCTGACCTGGCCCAGCGGCAGATGTGGTGGATCGGCACGGCAGCGTCCACGGCGGTGGGTATCGCACTGATGGTCTTCGGTCGGCATTGGCTGTTGAAAGTGCTAGGCCTTGCCACCTTGCTGATGCCTCACGTTATCGGCGCACCGCAGCCGGACGTGCATTCCATGTTGGCCCCCGAGGCGCTGGAAACTGAATTCAAACTCGCCTCGCAATTGACCAACGTTGCGTTCTGGCTGGCCTTGGGCCTGATCAGCGCCTGGCTGTTTCGCCGTGGCGCCCAAGCCCACCACGACGCATGAGCAGCGGGCCGTTCCTGGTGGTCGGCCTCGGCTGCCAGCGCGGTTGCCCGGCCAGCACGTTGCGGGCATTGCTTGACCAGACCTTGCAGGCCCATGGCATTGCGCTCGATCAGGTACGGGCATTCGCCAGTATCGATCTCAAGCGTGACGAGCCGGGACTGTTGGAACTGGCGGGGCAATTGTCGTTGCCGCTGACGTGTTTCAGTGCCAAGGAGCTGGCTGGCCATGAAGCACGGCTCAGCCATCTGTCCGAGATCGCCTTCGAGCGTACCGGTTGCTACGGCATCGCCGAAAGCGCTGCCCTGGCCCTGGCCGACCGATTGGGTGCCTCCCCCGCGAGCTTGCTGGTTACCCGCCAGAAGGCTGCACAAGCCACGCTGGCATTGGCGGTCACGTCGTAACACTCGATAATCGCCGCTGGAATCATGAGCGCTGCTCATGCACCCCCACTTCAACAGGAAACCGGTCATGACCGTCTTCTTCATCGGCGCCGGCCCCGGCGATCCGGAACTGATCACCGTCAAGGGCCAGCGGCTGATTCGCAGTTGCGCCGTGATTATCTATGCCGGCTCCCTGGTGCCGACAGCCGTGCTGGATGGTCACTGCGCCGAACAGGTCATCAACAGCGCCGAGCTGCACTTGGAACAGATTATCGAGCTGATCAAGACCGCCCACCTCAAGGGCCAGGATGTGGCCCGGGTGCACTCCGGCGACCCGAGCCTTTATGGCGCCATCGGCGAGCAGATCCGTTGCCTGCGCGAGCTGGACATTCCTTTCGAAATCATCCCCGGCGTAACCGCCACGTCAGCCTGCGCCGCCTTGCTCGGTGCCGAGCTGACGTTGCCTGACGTGTCCCAAAGCGTGATCCTGACCCGCTACGCGGACAAAACCGCCATGCCCACGGGAGAAGAGCTGGCCAGCCTGGCGCAACACGGGGCGACCATGGCGATCCACTTGGGGGTCAACCACCTGGAAAAAATAGTCGACGAGCTACTGCCCCACTACGGCGCGGATTGTCCGATTGCAGTGATTCACCGGGCGACGTGGCCGGATCAGGATTGGGTGGTGGGGACGCTGGGGGATATTGCCGCAAAGGTACAGGCCAAGGGCTTCAGGCGTACGGCGTTGATCCTGGTGGGGAGGGTGTTGGGCAATGATGTGTTCAGCGAATCATCGCTGTACCGCGCCGGGCATGCGCACCTCTACCGGCCCTGACCTGTTGGCGCTCCCACATTGATTAGCGATGCCGACGGGAATCGCGATCACACCCGGATCCCTTGTGGGAGCGAGCTTGCTCGCGAAAGCGGTGGGTCAGCCAGCGATGATGTTGGATGGGCTGGCCCCTTCGCGGGTAAACCCGCTCCCACATTGACTGGCGGTGCCGACAGGAATCGCGACCATTACCCGGATTCCTTGTGGGAGCGAGCCTGCTCGCGAAAGCGGTGGGTCAGCCAGCGATGATGTTGGATGGGCTGGCCCCTTCGCGGGTAAACCCGCTCCCACATTGACTGGCGGTGCCGACAGGAATCGCGACCATTACCCGGATTCCTTGTGGGAGCGAGCCTGCTCGCGAAAGCGGTGGGTCAGCCAGCGATGATGTTGGATGGGCTGGCCCCTTCGCGGGTAAACCCGCTCCCACAGGAATCGCAGAAGCTGTCGTGGCGAGGGAGCTTGCTCCCGCTGGACCGCGAAGCGGTCCCCAGGCGACTCACGCGTCCATCACGGAAGACGCGCGGGTTGCCTTGCGATTGCTACGCAATCGAGCGGGAGCAAGCTCCCTCGCCACAGTGTTTTGCGCGCAGCGAACACCTATCAGTAGTAGGCGTTTTCTTTCTGCGTGTGGTCGGTCACGTCGCGCACGCCCTTGAGTTCCGGGATGCGTTCGAGCAGCGTGCGCTCGATGCCTTCCTTCAAGGTGACGTCGGCCTGGCCGCAGCCCTGGCAGCCGCCGCCGAACTGGAGCACGGCGATGCCGTCTTCCACCACGTCGATCAACGAAACCTGGCCGCCGTGGCTGGCCAGCCCCGGGTTGATCTCGGTTTGCAGGTAATAGTTGATGCGCTCGTTAACCGGACTGTCGGCGTTGACCATCGGCACTTTCGCATTCGGTGCCTTGATGGTCAGTTGCCCGCCCATGCGGTCAGTGGCGTAGTCAACCACCGCATCGTCCAGGAAAGCTTCGCTGAACGAGTCGATGTACGCGGTGAAGCTCTTGAGCCCCAGCGCGGTGTCTTCGGGTTTTTCTTCCCCCGGCTTGCAGTAGGCAATGCAGGTTTCAGCGTACTGGGTGCCGGGCTGGGTGATGAAGATGCGGATCCCGATACCTGGGGTGTTCTGCTTGGACAGCAGGTCGGCCAGGTAATCGTGGGCGGCATCGGTGATGGTAATGGCGGTCATGGAAACTCCTCGCAGGCTTGCCGGCAGTTTACGCCAATCATCGCGCCGGACAAAGTCCTAGTACTTTTGTCAGGAAAGCACCCGACGATGCAAGGGCGCATCGTCGAGCGCTTCGCTCAGAGATTCTGGTAGCGGTTCATGTCCAGCACACCCGCTTCCACGGGATCGGTTTCCTGGATGTATCGGCTCAGGTCGTGGAAATACTGCCAGAACTGCGGGTGACTGCGCCTTATCCCCCAGCGCTCGACGATCCGCTCGAACGCCGCCGCATCCGACGCGCTTTCCATGGCATCGACGAACGCCGGCACTTGCCCGGCGGGGATGTTGAAAATGAAATTGGGATAGCTGCTGAGCACCCCCGGGTACACCGTCAGCGTGTCCAGCCCCGGCTGGTAGCGCATCTCCTCGCCCAGCAGGAACGCCACGTTGCTGTGGGCGCGGTTGCGCAGCAGGCTATAGACCTCACGGTGACCGCTGGCGGTTTCGACGCGCAGCATTGTCGCTTCCGGCAATTGGTCGATGACCTTGAGGCCCGCCGCCGGGCGCGACACCAAGCGACTTAACGCTTGCTCGGCGTTCTGCAGCGTCGGGTCGATGTTCGGGCGCGAGCAGTAGGCGCCTTCGCAGCGGTTGATCGGATCGGGACGGGCATTCAGCTCACCGTAGCGGGCCAACAACTGCTGGGCGAAGTCGCCCTTGGGGTCCTTCTCGTCGAGCTTGAGCGCCGTCGACTTGTCGTCGTCGATGGCCTCGTAATCGAGCCACATCTTGAATTTGCCGCCGGCCTGGTACCAGTCGTCGAGGTAACCCTCGCGGGAATCAGCCGTCATCAGGCGCAGGAAGTTCTGCTCCGCGCCGTTGCGGATCAGGTCGAAATACAGCCGGGTCTGGGCCTGGTGGGACACGTTGCCGAACACATCGAAATTCACCGCCAGTTGATAATAGGTGCGCTCCAGCAGCGGAAAGTCGAACAGCCACATCGTCTGCGGCACCTCCCCTATCAGCCCTTTGGTGACCGACGCACTGTCGAAATGCCGGAAAATGCTCAACAGCGCGTTGTCATTGCCCGCCCACAGCGTCGACCAGCTCGGCGCAGGCAGTTCGGCGTAACTGTCGCGGCGCAGCGCTTCGTACTTGTTGCGTTTGTCCCGGTAGTCGAGCCACAGGCTGACGACGCTGCCCACGTCATCGTTCTGCCCCGGCATCGCCAACAGCGGCGTGGCTTGGCCGCGATAGTTCGGGTCGGTGATGTAGAGGTCGTGCTCGGGCGCCTGGAACAGCGCCCAGAAGTTATCGCGGATCACGTCCGTGGCGATCTGGCCCCGGCACACCGGACCGCGGATAAACGTGCGCACGAAATACTCGGCGTTATCGAGCATGAACTGGTATCGGGCCTGGGCCGGGATCGCTTCGAACGTGGAAAACGGGTTGGCCCGGCGCTCCGGCCCATAACCCGGCAATGCGCTGACCTGCCAGTTGCCGCTGTAGAACAGGCTTTTGATCCGCGCCATTTTCGCCGCGCTCAAGCCGTAGGTGATGTGGGTCTTGTGCACGATCACCCCTTGCACCGGCCAGAGCCGGTAAAAGATGCGGGTGCCGGGGTCGTCATTCGGACGGCGGGTGTTGATCAGGTCGATCGGCTGGCCAGTGGGCGTGCGCGAACGCACCCATTGGAAGAAATGCCCCGGCTCGCCGCCCTTGAAATAGAGGTGCGCCAGGAACCAGTGCTCGAACAACCAGCGCCCCACCAGGCTTTCCCGGGCGCCGGGCGCGTTGAGCAGGTTTTCCCACTGCACCACTTGCAAGGCCTCGGCGGCGCTGGGCGCCAAGGCCTGCTGATCAATCGGGGCGCCCGCGGCCAGCCAGCGCTGGAGCGTCTGGTACTGCTGGTCGGTCAAGCCAGTGACTGCCAGCGGCATGCCTTCCCTGCGATGAGTGGCCGCGTATTCGTTGAATTGCTCCGGCATCGGGCAACTGTTGTCACGGCCCAAGCCCAGCATGATGTCTTCCGGCAATTTGGCGTTGGGCTGCAAGGGCGCGCGGTGTCCGAGCTCCAGCATGCGCGCCATCAACGCGGCCTGGCTGCCCTGGGCATCGATCACCGAATAAAAACCCTTGCGCCGCCAGGCTCGCTGGCCTGAGGCGTCATAGAACAACCGGGTCGGGTCGGCGGCCTGGCGTCGCTCGCCGTCGTAGACCGGCACTTTGCTCGCGCCCCGCAGCGCGCCTTCGCCGCTGCCCAGGTTCAACTGGCAGGCGGAGTCGTAGCAGGCGTGGCAAGCCACGCATTTTTCCGTGAAGATCGGCTGGATGTCGCGGGTGTAGGAAATCGCGGGAGCGGGATTCCCGGCGGCTGCGGTAAAAGACAACAGCAGCAACAGACTGCCGAATAAGACGCGGTACGGCATGTCTCGGATCCCTAAGCGATAATCCGGCGATTCTACCGGGCCAGCATCGCCTTGCAAACATGAGCGATATTCATGCAAAAGCCCACCATGATCAAATCCTGCACAGGTTTGCTATCATTCCAGCCTTCGTAATGGTCTTTATTTCCAGGTAGTCCTATGTCCGATCGCAGCGCTCGCCTCTATCTTCTCCAGCAAGCCCTCAAGGAACGCATCCTGATCCTCGACGGCGGCATGGGCACGATGATCCAGAGCTACAAGCTTGAAGAACAGGACTACCGTGGCAAGCGCTTCGCCGACTGGCCAAGCGACGTCAAGGGCAACAACGACTTGCTGGTGCTGACCCGTCCCGACGTGATCGGCGCCATCGAGAAGGCCTACCTGGATGCCGGCGCCGACATCCTGGAAACCAACACTTTCAACGCCACCCAAGTGTCCCAGGCCGACTACGGCATGCAGGGCCTGGCCTACGAGCTGAACCTGGAAGGCGCGCGCCTGGCCCGCAAGGTGGCCGACGCCAAGACCCTGGAAACCCCGGACAAGCCGCGCTTCGTCGCCGGCGTGCTCGGCCCGACCAGCCGCACCTGCTCGCTGTCGCCGGATGTGAACAACCCCGGCTATCGCAACGTGACCTTCGACGAACTGGTGGAGAACTACACCGAGGCCACCAAGGGCCTGATCGAAGGCGGCGCCGACCTGATCCTCATCGAAACCATTTTCGACACCCTCAACGCCAAGGCCGCGATCTTTGCCGTGCAAGGCGTCTACGAAGAACTGGGCGTCGAGCTGCCGATCATGATTTCCGGCACCATCACCGACGCTTCCGGCCGTACCCTCTCGGGCCAGACCACCGAAGCGTTCTGGAACTCGGTGGCCCATGCCAAGCCGATCTCGGTCGGCCTGAACTGCGCCCTCGGTGCCAGCGAACTGCGCCCGTATCTGGAAGAACTGTCGAACAAGGCCAGCACCCACGTATCGGCCCACCCCAACGCCGGCCTGCCCAACGAATTCGGCGAATACGACGAACTGCCGGTGGACACCGCCAAGGTCATCGAGGAATTCGCCCAGAGCGGCTTCCTGAACATCGTCGGCGGCTGCTGCGGCACCACCCCGGCGCACATCGAAGCCATCGCCAAGGCCGTGGCCGGCTATGCGCCGCGGCAGATTCCGGACATCCCACGGGCCTGCCGCCTGTCGGGCCTGGAACCGTTCACCATCGATCGCAACTCGCTGTTCGTCAACGTCGGTGAGCGGACCAACATCACCGGTTCCGCCAAGTTCGCCCGGCTGATCCGCGAGGACAACTACACCGAAGCCCTGGAAGTGGCCCTGCAACAGGTCGAAGCTGGCGCCCAGGTGATCGACATCAACATGGACGAGGGCATGCTCGATTCGAAGAAGGCCATGGTGACCTTCCTCAACCTGATCGCCGGCGAACCCGACATCTCCCGGGTGCCGATCATGATCGACTCCTCCAAGTGGGAAGTGATCGAGGCCGGCCTCAAGTGCATCCAGGGCAAGGGCATCGTCAACTCCATCAGCATGAAGGAAGGCGTCGAGCAGTTCATCCATCACGCCAAGCTGTGCAAGCGCTACGGCGCCGCCGTGGTGGTGATGGCGTTCGACGAAGCCGGCCAGGCCGACACCGAGGCGCGCAAGAAGGAAATCTGCAAGCGCTCCTACGACATCCTGGTCAATGAAGTCGGCTTCCCGCCGGAAGACATCATCTTCGACCCGAACATCTTCGCCGTCGCCACCGGCATCGAAGAGCACAACAACTATGCCGTGGACTTCATCAACGCCTGCGCCTACATCCGCGACGAGCTGCCGTATGCGCTGACCTCCGGCGGCGTGTCCAACGTGTCCTTCTCGTTCCGCGGCAACAACCCGGTGCGCGAGGCGATCCACTCGGTGTTCCTGCTGTACGCGATCCGCGCGGGCCTGACCATGGGCATCGTCAACGCCGGCCAACTGGAAATCTACGACCAGATCCCGGTGGAACTGCGCGACGCCGTGGAGGATGTGATCCTCAACCGCACCCCCGAGGGCACCGACGCCCTGCTCGCCATCGCCGACAAATACAAGGGCGACGGCAGCGTCAAGGAAGCGGAAACCGAAGAGTGGCGCGGCTGGGAAGTGAACAAGCGCCTGGAGCATGCGCTGGTCAAGGGCATCACCACCCATATCGTCGAGGACACCGAGGAATCGCGGCTGTCGTTCGCCCGTCCGATCGAGGTCATTGAAGGCCCGCTGATGGCCGGCATGAACATCGTTGGCGACCTGTTTGGCGCCGGCAAGATGTTCCTGCCCCAGGTGGTCAAGTCCGCCCGCGTGATGAAACAGGCGGTGGCGCACCTGATCCCGTTCATCGAGGCGGAAAAAGGCGACAAGCCGGAAGCCAAGGGCAAGATCCTCATGGCGACGGTCAAGGGCGACGTCCACGACATCGGCAAGAACATCGTCGGCGTCGTGCTCGGGTGCAACGGCTATGACATCGTCGACCTGGGCGTGATGGTACCGGCGGAGAAGATCCTGCAGGTGGCCAAGGAGCAGAAGTGCGACATCATCGGCCTGTCCGGCCTGATCACTCCGTCCCTGGACGAAATGGTGCACGTGGCGCGGGAGATGCAGCGCCAGGACTTCCACCTGCCGCTGATGATCGGCGGCGCCACGACGTCCAAGGCCCATACGGCGGTAAAGATCGAGCCCAAGTACAGCAACGACGCGGTGATCTACGTCACCGACGCCTCCCGCGCCGTGGGCGTGGCGACCCAGTTGCTGTCCAAGGAACTCAAGCCGGCGTTCGTCGAGAAAACCCGCCAGGACTACATCGACGTGCGCGAGCGCACCTCCAACCGCAGCGCCCGCACCGAGCGCCTGAGCTACCCGGCGGCCGTAGCGAAGAAGCCGCAGTTCGACTGGAGCAGCTACCAGCCGGTCAAGCCAACCTTCACCGGCGCACGGGTGCTGGACGACATCGACCTGAACGTGCTGGCCGAATACATCGACTGGACGCCGTTCTTCATTTCCTGGGACCTGGCCGGCAAGTATCCGCGCATCCTCACCGATGAAGTGGTCGGCGAAGCGGCCACTGCGCTGTACGCCGATGCCCGGGCGATGCTGCGCAAGCTGATCGACGAAAAACTCATCCGCGCCCGCGCCGTGTTCGGCTTCTGGCCGGCCAACCAGGTGCATGACGACGACCTGGAGGTCTATGGCGACGACGGCAAGCCGCTGGCGCGCCTGCACCACCTGCGCCAGCAGATCATCAAGACCGACGGCAAGCCGAACTTCTCCCTGGCCGACTTCGTCGCGCCGAAGGACAGCGGCATCACCGATTACGTCGGCGGCTTCATCACCACCGCCGGCATCGGCGCCGAAGAAGTCGCCAAGGCCTACCAGGAAGCCGGCGACGACTACAACTCGATCATGGTCAAGGCCCTGGCCGACCGTTTGGCCGAAGCCTGCGCCGAATGGCTGCACCAGCAAGTGCGCAAGGAACATTGGGGCTACGCCAAGGACGAGAGCCTGGACAACGAGGCGCTGATCAAGGAGCAATACACCGGCATCCGCCCTGCCCCCGGCTACCCGGCCTGCCCGGACCACACCGAGAAAGCCACGCTGTTCCGCCTGCTCGACCCCGAGGCCAGTGAAATGAAAGCCGGGCGCAGCGGTGTGTTCCTTACCGAGCACTACGCGATGTTCCCGGCGGCGGCGGTCAGCGGTTGGTACTTCGCCCATCCCCAGGCGCAATACTTCGCCGTGGGCAAGATCGACAAGGACCAGGTCCAGAGCTACACCGCGCGCAAGGGCCAGGATTTGAGCGTGACCGAGCGTTGGTTGGCGCCTAACCTGGGTTACGACAACTAAACATCATTCGCCTCAAAGATCGCAGGCTTCGCCAGCT
>NZ_JAOSHO010000170.1 GCF_025917275.1 Pseudomonas agronomica
AGCGGCGGCCTGCCGGGGCAACCTGGTGGGCACGCTGCGCCTGGGCGTGGTGCCGCTGTCGAATTTCGATCCGCTGTCGATGATGCAGCGCCTGCACGCCGACCACCCCAGCCTGCGTTTCGAATTGTCGTCCCTGAGCTCCGAGCAGATTCTCGAACAGCTGGCGAACAACCGCATCGACCTGGGCATTTCCTACCTGGAACGCCTGGACAACGAGCGTTTCGAGGCGCTGCCGTTCAGCCATACCCGCATGGGCCTGCTTTATGACCAGCGGTTTTTCTTTTTCGATGAACAACCGCTGAGCTGGGAAGCCCTGGTCGAATTGCCCTTGGGCATGCTCACCAGCGGCATGCATTTTCGCCAGTCAATCGACCACAACTTCCACAGTCGGGGATTGTCACCCCAGCCGCTGTTGCAGACCGACGCGGTGCATCAACTGTTACAAGCCGTGCACGGCGGGCTGTGTTGCGCGGTAGTGCCGTTGGAGGGAGGCCTGCACGACATGGCCGAAGACCTGCGGATCCAGCCCATCGAAGGGGCGCAGTCACTCGTCCCGCTCGGCCTGATCATGCGTCGCGGCGCCCCGCGTTCGGCGTTGGCGGAGGCCTGTTTCGCGCTTTATCAGAAATCAACAAGCATCTCTTGATCGACGTCATCTATTGGAAGATCAGTAATAGCGATTAGACGTGGCAGATTGCCGCATTTAGTCTTACCACTATTCCTACTTTCAGTGATGCCCATGAACGACAAGCCTCCGGTCTGTCCAGCGCCTGACGTGGAACCCTCCACGGCAGCCGCCAGCCAGAGCTATCGCTACTGCAACCTGGACCACTCCGCATCGGACAGCACCGCGCTGGCCGAGGAAGTGGCGCTGGCGATTGCCTATAACGGCATCAGCCAGGCTGTCATGTTGGTCACGCCCACTGATCTGGAAGATTTCATCGTCGGTTTCAGCCTCGGCAGCGGCATCATCGAAGACCCTGCAGATATCTATGATGTGCAACTGAGCGGTACGGGTTCCGCGCACTATGCCCAGGTCACCATCGCCAATCGCGCCTTCTGGAATCTCAAGCAGCAACGTCGCCAGATGGCCGGCACCAGCGGTTGCGGACTCTGTGGCGTGGAAGCCGTGGAACAGGCGCTACCCGACCTCACGGCGCTGCCAGGTGCACCGCTCCCCCCGGCGCAATGGCTCGACGGCCTGCGCCAACGCATCAGCCAGTTCCAGCCCTTGGGCCAACATTGCGGCGCCGTCCATGCGGCATTGTTCATGAACGCCCAGGGCGAGCTGCTGCTGGGCCGCGAAGACATTGGCCGACACAACGCCCTCGATAAACTGATCGGTGCGTTGATCCGCCAACAAATCCCGGTGGCCGGCGGCCTGGCGATCGTCACCAGCCGCTGCAGCCTCGAATTGATCCAGAAAGTCCTGCGAGCGGGCATCCAGACCTTGGTCAGCCTGTCGTCGCCCACGGGCCTCGCTGTGCAGTGGGCCCGCCAACACAACCTCAACCTCATCCACCTGCCGCAAAAAAGTGCGCCGCGGGTCTATAGCCCTGCGATGGAGAAACAAGCGTGAGCAATTATCAACAAGCCAACCAGAAACCCGCACCGCGCTACAAGCCCTACAGGGGCCCGGCCGGTGGTTGGGGCGCGCTGATCAGCGTTGCCCAGGCCTGGCTGAC
Organism: Pseudomonas agronomica; assembly: GCF_025917275.1. Classification (GTDB taxonomy): domain Bacteria; phylum Pseudomonadota; class Gammaproteobacteria; order Pseudomonadales; family Pseudomonadaceae; genus Aquipseudomonas; species Aquipseudomonas agronomica. The sequence continues at coordinate 1,686 of NZ_JAOSHO010000170.1, forward strand.
CAGCGATAACGCGCTGAAGAACATCCGCATGATGCTCAAGACCAACCAGAACGGCGGCTTCGACTGCCCCGGCTGTGCCTGGGGCGATTCGCCGGAAAGCGGCATGGTCAAATTCTGTGAGAACGGCGCCAAGGCCGTGAACTGGGAAGCGACCAAGCGTCGGGTCGACGCGGCTTTTTTCGCCAAGCACAGCGTGACGTCGTTGCTGGAACAGAGCGATTACTGGCTCGAATACCAGGGGCGCCTGACGGAACCGATGAGCTACGACGCCGAAACCGACCGCTACAAGCCCATCAGCTGGGACGCGGCATTCGCACTGATCAGCAAGCATCTGAACGGACTGTCCAGCCCGAACCAGGCGGAGTTCTACACGTCGGGCCGGGCCAGCAACGAAGCGGCCTACCTGTATCAACTGTTCGTGCGTGCCTTCGGCACCAACAACTTTCCCGATTGCTCGAACATGTGCCATGAAGCCAGCGGCGTGGCCTTGTCCCAGAGCGTGGGCGTAGGCAAAGGCACGGTCACTTTTGACGATTTCGAACATGCCGACGCGATTTTCGTCTGGGGCCAGAATCCCGGCACCAACCATCCTCGGATGCTCGAACCGCTGCGCGAAGCGGTGAAACGCGGTGCACAAGTGGTGTGCATCAATCCGCTGAAAGAGCGCGGCCTGGAACGCTTCCAGCATCCGCAGCATCCGCTGGAGATGCTCACCAACGGTGATAAACCGACCAACACCGCCTATTTCCGCCCGGCCCTGGGCGGCGACATGGCGGTGCTGCGAGGCATGGCGAAGTTCCTGTTGCAATGGGAACGGGACGCGCAGAACAGCGGCGGCCCTGCGGTGTTCGACCATGGGTTCCTCAACGAACACAGCGCCAACGTCCTCGAATACCTGGCCGCCGTCGATGACACCCCCTGGGAGCAGATCGTCGAGCAATCCGGCCTGACCCTGGCCGAGATCGAGCAATCCGCGCGTATGTACGCCAAAGCCAACAACGTGATCATGTGCTGGGCAATGGGCATTACCCAGCACCGCCATTCGGTGGCGACGATCCAGGAAATCGCCAACCTGATGATGCTGCGTGGCAACATCGGCAAGCCAGGCGCAGGGCTCTGCCCGGTTCGGGGCCACAGTAACGTGCAAGGCGACCGGACCATGGGGATCAACGAGCGTCCGCCCGTTGCGTTCCTCGACACCCTGGAGCGGCGCTTCCAGTTCAAGGTGCCGCGTGAAAACGGCCACAACGTGGTCGAGGCGATCCACGCCATGGCCGCAGGCCGGGCAAAAGTGTTCGTCGCCCTGGGCGGCAACTTCGCCCAGGCTACGCCAGACAGCCACCGGACCTTCCAGGCCCTGGGCAATTGCGACCTGACCGTACAGATCAGTACCAAGCTCAACCGCAGCCACCTGGCCCACGGGAAGGAAGCACTCATCCTGCCGTGCCTGGGGCGTACCGACATCGACCTGCAAGCGGAAGGCTCGCAAGCCGTGACCGTGGAAGACTCCTTCAGCATGGTCCATGCCTCCAATGGCCAACTGCAGCCGCTGTCGAACCAGATGCGCTCCGAGCCCTGGATCATCGCCGGCATCGCCGCCGCCACGCTGGGCAGCCGTCCGGTGGATTGGAACTGGCTCGTGGCCGACTACAGCCGCATCCGCGACTTGATCGCCGAGACGATCCCTGGCTTCAAGGATTTCAACGAAAAACTCAAGAACCCCGGCGGTTTCTACTTGGGCAACAGCGCCGGCGCCCGTCGCTGGAACACGCCGTCGGGCCGCGCCAACTTCAAGCCTAACCAGTTGCCGGCCGACCTGATCCACGAGCGCACCCGCGCGACAGGTCAATTGCCGGACCTGATCCTGCAATCCATGCGTTCGCACGATCAGTACAACACCACGATCTATGGGCTGGATGACCGTTATCGCGGCGTCAAAGGCCAGCGCGACGTACTGTTCGTGAACGAAGCGGACATCATCCGCCTGGGCTTCAAGCCGGGGCAGAAAGCCGACATCGTTTCACTCTGGGATGATGGTCGTGAGCGTCGGGTCAAAGGCTTCACTTTACTGGCCTTCGACATCCCGGCCGGGCAGGCCGCCGCCTATTACCCTGAAGTGAATCCTCTGGTGCCGCTGGAGAGCACTGGCGACGGCAGCTTTACCCCAACCTCGAAGTTCGTGGCGATCCGCCTTGAAGCCGCGAGTGAAAACGGCTTGATCCTGGCCAAGTCGGCCTGACGTAGAACGGGGCCCCACGTACTTTCAGACGCCCACAAAAAAGGCCGTTTTCCTAGGAAAACGGCCTGTCTGAAGTAGCTAAAGACCGGCCAAATCAGGTTAAGTTCCAGCCTAAAAACAATAACTTAGAGAATTGTGCACAAGTCGTGTTACTCGTCGGATTTCGATTGTAACCAAGCGAAGCCAGCCTCAGGATCGCGCCGTCATCCCTTTGAGGCTCCTCTATGAAGTTCTCCTCCATTCTCTTGTTGTCCCTTGGCCTGATCAGTGGCGTCGCGTCTGCCGGCGGTACCGCCGAAGCAGGTGTAGGCGGCGCATTGGGCGGGGTTTTGGGTTCGGTCGTCGGCCAGTCCCTGGGCGGCAACACCGGCTCCACTATCGGCGCAGCCCTTGGCGGCGCGGGTGGTAGCGCAGTCGGCGCAGACAGACACAGCCGCGGTGAAGCGGCGATCGGCGGCGCATTGGGCGCAGCCGGCGGTAACGTGGTCGGCCGCAGCGTAGGCGGCACCACCGGTAGCCTGATCGGTGCCGCTGCTGGCGGTGGCGCCGGTGGCGCACTGGGCAACTACATGGGCAAGGACGACGATGACGACCGTTACGAAGGTCGCCGTGGCGATCGTCGCTACTATCGTGACGGGCACCCGGGTCGCGGCCATGCCTACGGGCACCGCAAGAAGCATCACCGCTACTACCGCGACTAACGGCTGACTTTTCTACCAGCCGGTAAAAGATCGCAGCCTTCGGCCGTTCTCTTCAGAGACTGACCGGAGGCTGCGATTTTTCGTTTCAGGCCACCAACCGTTCCAACGCTGCGCGTAATCGGTCAGGAATCGCCACGGGCCGATTCGATGCCCGATCCACGAAAACATGCACGAAGCGCCCCGCCGCGCAGGCTTCGTCCTCACCCACCTTGAACACCGCCAGCTCGTACTGCACCGAACTGTTGCCCAGCTTGCCGACCCGCAGGCCAACCTCGATCCGGTCTGGAAAAGCGATCGAGGCAAAGTAATCACAGGCCGAACTCACGACGAAGCCCACCACTTCTCCTTCGTGGATATCCAACCCGCCGGTTTCGATCAGGTAGGCGTTAACTGCAGTATCGAAAAAGCTGTAGTAGGTGACGTTATTGACGTGACCGTACACATCGTTGTCGTGCCAGCGCGTGGTAATGGGCTGGAAGTGCAAGTATTCCGTGCGTTGGGGCATCAGTTGTCCTTGGGTAATCCGGTTTTGGAACGCAGGGCAAGGCTCGGCATTATCGCTGGGAGAATCCCTTGCCTTGTGCAGCCAGCTCTCCGATCAAACGAGCGGGCTTCCATTGGTCACCCTGCTTCGTTTCGAGCTCCAACAAGCGCGCATGGATGTCGTCAAGCCCTTGCTGATCAGCCCAGGCCATCGGGCCGCCCTTGTCTGCGGGGAAGCCATATCCGTTGAGGTAGACCATATCGATGTCGTGAGACGACTCGGCGATGCCTTCCTGGAGGATCTTCGCACCTTCGTTGACCAGGGCCAGCAAGCAGCGCTCGAGGATCTCCTCGGTACCAATGTCACGCCGCTGGAAACCCAGCCCCTCGCTGACCCGCTGCACCAGCGCATCGACCTCGACATCGTGTTCAGCCTGGCGACTGCCTGGCTCATAGTGATAGTACCCGTTGCCGCTCTTCTGGCCGAACCGGCCCAACTCGCACAGGCGGTTGTCCACTTGCACCTCGGGCGCATCCTGGCCCTGGCCCGCCAGTTCCCGGGCACGCCATTCCAGATCGATCCCGACCACGTCGTACATGCGAAACGGCCCCATGGCGAAGCCGAAGCCCTGCAGCGCCGCATCGACCTGATGGGGGAGCGCCCCCTCCAAAAGCATCTTGCGCGCCTCCAGCACGTAGGGATGCAGCATCCGGTTGCCGATGAACCCATGACAATTACCCGATACCACGCTTACCTTGCCCATGCGTTTGCCCAACGCCAGCGCTGCGTCCAGCACAGCTTTCGACGTCTGTGCGCCGCGGACGATTTCCAGCAGTTTCATGATGTGCGCCGGGCTGAAGAAATGCAGGCCCAGGACCTGGGTTGGCCGACGCGTGGCGGCGGCGATGGCATCGATGTCCAGCGCCGAAGTATTGCTTGCCAGGATCGCCTCGGGCTTGAGCATGCCGTCCAGCTCGCGGAATATCTTCTGCTTGAGTTCGAGATTCTCGTAGACCGCTTCGATGACCAGGTCCACATTGCGGATCGCCGCGTAGTCATCCGCCCTCGTTACCCGGGCGATTCGCGCGTCGGCTTCGCTTTGTTCGAGTCGGCCCTGGCGTACGTTATGGGCATAAGTCTCGGCCACCGTGGCCAATGCCTGCTCAAGCATTTGCGGGTTGTTATCGACCCATTGCACAGTGACGCCGGCGTTGGCCAGGCACATCACGATGCCACGGCCCATGGTGCCTGCACCGACCACGGCGGCGCGCTGGATATCGAAGGTTGTCTGGCTCATGTTTGCTCTCTTGTTGGCGATCCAAGGACAGCACTCACCATAGTCAGCCACCGAAGATTTTAGAAATTTATTCGTGTGATGCACGGCATTCAGCAAATGGATGCAGCTCAGAGGTGCGCCTGGGTCCAACGACGAATCTCGGCATACGGATACTCTTCCAGCGCGGCATATCCCCGGATCGTCCGGGCCTTCAGCTTGGTGAAGAGCGGTACACTGATGCCGCAGAGGAACCGGGTCAGTCGCTCGGCAGAGGGTATATCGCCAGTGTGCTGCTCATGCCTGTGGATAAAGTCGCTGCACAACTCATCGAATTGTTTATCCACAAGGATTGGCAGTGGCGGTGGTTCCGGCAGATGAGCAACACGCCCGTCGCACACTGAACAGTGACCGCACTGCGGTGGAACCTTTTCATCGCCAAAATACTGCGCCAGTCGTTGTCCCAGACAGCGCTCGGTGGCAAACAACTCAAGCATCGCGTGGATGCGCTCGATTTCCGTTTTCTCGTGCTGGGTGAAACAAGCGTGGAGCTCAGTGCTCAAGGCCTGGGAATCAAAGCCAGGTTCAAGGACGTTGTAGACCTCGGTCATCAGCTTGCTTTCAAGCTCGATCCAGCCTTTCTCCTGGAAATAATCCAGCGCCTTGACCACGCGGTTTCGCTCGGCGCGGTGCTGCTGGTACATCCCGTCGAAATCCACCGTGGCCCAGGTACGAGCACGACTGGAAGTCCGGATGATCGCCGCGACAAAATCCCTTCGCTCGCCTTCGAACTGCTCCAGCAACTGCTCAGGCTCGATGAGGAACTTGAAGCGATATTCCGCGTAATAGGCATAACGCGGTGCAATCAGACGGCGCAGCTCCAGTTGTACCAGCAACGTCTTGAGCGGCAGTTGCCGGATATTGCTTTGGTCCGCCAGCGGTCCCAGCAAGAACTCCCATTGACCGTCCCGGGCCGCGCCCTTCAGCTCATCGAGCACGCAGCGGATGCCGGAAAGCTCCGGTGTATCGCCATAAACGAAATTCTCCAGGATGTTGAGACTGTCGCGATTGGCCAGTACCAGGCAATCGGACGGCTGCCCATCGCGCCCTGCCCGACCGATTTCCTGGCTGTAGTTCTCGATGGACTTCGGCAAGTCGAAATGGACCACGTTGCGGATATCGCTCTTGTCGATTCCCATGCCGAACGCGATGGTCGCGACGATGCAGTTGGACTGCCCGCCCATGAATCGCCGCTGGATGGCTTCGCGCCGTTCGTGGGGCAGCCCCGCATGATAAGCCTCGGCCAGGATGCCGTGCTGGCTCAGGTGCCCGGCAATCTGCTCGGCGGTTCGCTGCAGGGTGACGTAGACGATACTCGGCTGCCCGCCGCGCTCGCCCAACCATTGCAGCAGTCGCTCACGCTTGTCGTCACTGCGCACAGGCTCGACCAGCAGGTTGAGGTTGGGCCGATAGAAACCCGTCGTCACCACGTCATCGGCGGCGATGACGAACTTCGCCTGCATGTCGGCGATGACCTTTGGAGTCGCGGTGGCCGTCAGCAGCAATGTCTGAGGAATATTGAACTGACGTTGATAATCGGGGAGCTTGAGATAATCGGGGCGAAAATTATGGCCCCATTCGGATATGCAGTGGGCCTCATCCACCACCAGCAACGAAATCGACACTTGCTGCAGGAAATTGCGAAAGCGCTCGTTCTTTAGCCGCTCCACCGAAACCATCAGGACCTTCAACTCACCGGAACGGGCCCGCGCCATGGCCTCGCGGGCTTCATCACGACTCTGGGCCGAGTCGATACTGGCTGCGGCGATGCCGTGACGCCTGAGGAATGCCAACTGGTCCTGCATCAGCGCCAGCAGCGGCGAAACCACCAGCGTCAGGTGCGGCAATAGCAGCGCCGGCAATTGATAGCAAAGGGACTTGCCGGATCCCGTCGGAAAGATCGCCGCCGCCGACCGACCGGCGAGGATCGCACCTATGGTCGTCTCCTGACCGGGGCGAAATTGTGGATAACCAAAGACCTGTTCCAGGGTGCTGTGCATAAGCGGTCGCTCCTTTGACTGCTGTGAAGCTCAAAGCCTAGTCGGGCAACGCAGCGAGTCGAGAAAAGGTCGGGGTGAAAACGATACTGGATGATACAGCCGGAGTGGCTTTGGGCTTGGCCACAAGGCGATACAAATCCGGGCACTTTGATGTCTCGTCGCTGGTTCATTGGTGCGTTAAGGTGCGCCGTCAAGCCAGGGGACAACCCTGCACCAGACCCGCAATGGCAGGATGCCGTTGCTTGCCGAATCATAAAAAAGGAAACAGCCATGCCATTCAAATTGACGCGCTTCACTGCCCTGATCATGTTCCTGCTATTGGGTGGGTGCATGAGGCTTCCGGAAGAGCCACCTCTGCTTGCGGCCATTGGGCCCTCGATGCCCCACTTCCAGCCTTGCGTATACCAAGTTTCAGACCTCCCGACCTGAACCAGTAAAAATGGCCGTCTTCTTTTCGTTGGAAACGATTCGCCTTAGACTTTCCAATCGTACAGCCCTGCCATTCCTGCCCGTCGGATCCCTCAACATGCACCTCGCCCCAGGCTTCCCCGACGACTTCGTCATGCGCCAACTCATGGAACTGCTCCACGAAGAAATAGGCCTGCCGGAACGCAAGACCCTTCGCCTGGAGACCGCGATCAATCTTGATCTGGGCTGCGATGGTGCAGATGCCAGGCATTTGATGGAAACATTGGAAGAGCGGTTCGCCATCGACCTCATCGACTATGACGCCTACCGCTATTTCCAACCGGAAGGATTCGATGTGTTTCAAAAGCGCAGGGCCAAGGGACGTGGAGACAAAATGCCGCTGACCATCGGCATGCTCTACGCGGCAATCAAGGCGCAACGATGGGATACGAAGGCATTGGAAGGAAACTAGTCGCCCACAAAAAAGCCGCCCTCAACGGGCGGCTTTTTCATTGATCAACCAAGCCTTACAACTGCGGACCCGCAGCCTTGATCGCGTCGCTCACTTCGAACTTCTTGAAGTTCTCGATGAACAGGCCGGCCAATGCCTTGGCGGCTTCGTCGTAGGCGGCTTTGTCGGCCCAGGTGTTGCGTGGGTTCAACAGGCCAGTCTCGACGCCCGGAACAGCCAGCGGCACGTCCAGGTTGATGATGTCCAGGTGTTCGGTTTCAGCACCGATCAGCGCGCCGCTCTGGATGGCTGCGATCACCGCACGGGTGGTCGGGATGTTGAAGCGCTTGCCGACACCGTAGCCGCCGCCG
>NZ_JAOSHO010000171.1 GCF_025917275.1 Pseudomonas agronomica
CCACGAATCGATCTCATGGCGCCGCCGCTACATCCCGCATCAACAACCCGAACCGCAAGTCCACCGCATCCGGAATCGGCACATACACCACGTGCCCGTCCCCCGGCGCGACGTCGATGCCTTGGCCCTGGACGTTCTGCAACTGATGCAGGTCGAAGTGGAAGTTGCCCTTGGGCGTCATCAGCTCCATGTGATCGCCCAGGCCGAAGCGGTTCTTCACCCGGACCTCGGCCATGCGCTCGCGCCGGGCGCCGGTCAGCTCCCCGACGAACTGCTGGCGCTCTGAAACCGAGCTGCCGTTCTGATAGTTCTGGTACTCGTCATGCACATGCCGACGCAGGAAGCCTTCGGTGTAGCCGCGTTGTGCGAGGGATTCGAGATCGGTCATGAGACTGCGATCGAATTCCCGGCCCGCCATCGCGTCATCGATGGCGCGGCGATACACCTGGGTGGTGCGCGCGCAATAGAAGTGCGACTTGGTCCGTCCTTCGATCTTCAATGAATGCACGCCCATGCGGGTCAGGCGTTCCACGTGCTGCACGGCTCGCAGGTCCTTGGCATTCATGATGTAGGTGCCGTGCTCGTCTTCGAAGGCGGGCATGGATTCGTCCGGGCGATTGGCCTCTTGCAGCAAAAACACTTGGTCGGTCGGCGCCCCGAGGCCCAGGGTCGGTTCCGGCTGATACACCTGGACGATATCGCCCACGGTGTTTTCCACCGCCGGTTGCGCCGAATATTTCCAGCGGCAGGCGTTGGTGCAACTGCCCTGGTTGGCATCGCGCTTGTTCAGATAGCCCGACAGCAGGCAGCGTCCGGAATAGGCCATGCACAACGCGCCGTGGACGAACACTTCCAGTTCCATGGCCGGCACCTGCTGGCGAATCTCGGCGATTTCCTCCAGGGACAACTCGCGGGAGAGGATGATCCGGCTCACGCCCTGTTGTTGCCAGAACTCGACGCTCGCCCAGTTCACCGTATTGGCCTGCACCGACAAGTGGATCGGCATGTGCGGGAAATGCCGACGGACCAGCATGATCAGTCCAGGGTCGGACATGATCAGGGCGTCCGGCCCCATGGCGATCACCGGTTCGAGATCCTTGAGAAACGTGCGCAACTTGGCGTTGTGCGGGGCGATGTTCACCACCACATAGAAACGTTTGCCCTGCGCGTGGGCCTCGTCGATGCCGACGGCCAGGTTGGCGTGGTCGAATTCATTGTTGCGCACCCGCAAGCTGTAGCGCGGTTGGCCGGCGTATACCGCGTCGGCACCGTAGGCAAAGGCATAGCGCATGTTTTTCAGGGTGCCTGCGGGGGCGAGCAGTTCGGGGGCTACGAGGGGCATGGTGGCGTCGGATCGCAAAAAGCGGGGAGGGTAGGCCACGGCCGGCCAGGCGGTATTGATCTGGATCAAGGGTGCGCTGCAGACGCGACGGCACTCCGGCGCGTCCTGGCGGACTAACGTTTATCTGCCAAGGACATGGAAAGCAAATGAACCGCAAGAACCTTCAAAACAAGTCGCAGATGGTGCTGCTGATCCTGGTCAGCATCGCCTTCGTCTGGATCCTGCTGCCGTTCTATGGGGCGGTGTTCTGGGCGGTCATCCTGGGCATCGTCTTCGCGCCGCTGCAGCGTCGCCTGCAATTCAAACTCAACTGGCCGCGCAACCTCACCACGCTGTTGACCCTGGCCATCTGCACGCTGATTGCGATCTTGCCGGTGATTGTCATCAGTACCTTGCTGGTCCAGGAAGGTGCTGCGCTGTACAAGAGCCTGGAAAGCGGCGAGCTGGATGTTGCCGATTACCTGGCTCGCTTCAAGGACGCGCTGCCGCCGTACTTCCAGCACCTGCTGGATCGCTTCGGCTTGGGCAACCTGAGCGGGCTGCGGGACAAGATCGTCAAGAGCGCGATGCAGGGCAGCGAGTTCTTCGCCACCCAGGCATTCAGTTTCGGCCAAGGCACGTTCCAGTTCCTGGTGAGTTTTTTCGTGATGCTTTATTTGCTGTTCTTCTTCCTGCGCGACGGTCCGGAGCTGGTGCGCAAGGTGCGCTCGGCCGTGCCGCTGGCCGAGTACCAGAAGCGTCGTCTGCAACTGAAATTCAACCGGGTGGTGCGGGCGACCGTGAAGGGCAACCTGCTCGTCGCGATCACCCAAGGTGCGCTGGGCGGTTTGATTTTCTGGGTGTTGGGCATTCCGACGGTGTTGCCTTGGGCGGTGCTGATGGCGTTCCTGTCGCTGTTGCCGGCCGTGGGCGCGGGTATCGTCTGGGCGCCGGTGGCGGTGTATTTCCTGCTTTCCGGGTCGATCTGGCAGGGCGTGGTGCTGGCGCTTTTCGGCGTATTCGTGATCGGCCTGGTGGACAATTTCCTACGCCCGGTCCTGGTGGGCAAGGACACCAAGATGCCCGACTACATGGTGCTGGTCTCGACGCTGGGCGGGCTGGCGGTGTTCGGCCTGAACGGCTTCGTCATCGGCCCCTTGATCGCGGCGCTGTTCATGTCCTGCTGGGCGTTGTTCGTCGAGAACACGCCTCGCGTGCAATTGCCCTAGGCGCGTAGCAGGTAGGGACCGATACGCTGCGACATGGCTTGGGCGGCGGGCAGGGAAGTCAGCGGGCCGCTGACGGTCACGCCGTCCTGCACCAGGTACCAGCAAGCCAATAGGCCGCGCTCCCTGAGCGGGGCGGGAACGGCGCTGCCAACAACAGACATGATTTGAACCTTCGGCATGGGAACCTCCATCAATCGATGGGGTTACCTTACGTGTACTGCGGGACGGGGGAAAATCAACAGGCTCGATAGTTGGAATCGATGTCGCTCAATCGACCACCAGATCGAGCATGTGCACCACTTCCTGCTCGTTGAGCAGGCCTTTGCGGACCAGGTTTTCCGCGAGCAAGGAAAGGAACTTGGCGCTGCGGTGGCCTTCCAGGTGCTTGAGCTCGGTCAGTGCGTTGTACACCTTGCTTGAAGTGCACAGTCCCACGATGCGGTGAGGGTTTTGTGTTGGCATGGCTTCGTCCTTGTTGTTATGAAGCTGCAATGGCGGACCGGGACAGTGTGCGGTACGGCCATGACGCTCAGGTGACAGCTTGGGGATTTGGAAAAAACCAAGCAGGATTCAGACCATGATGCCGGATTGGCGCCAGATTATTGTTCTGGTAGCGACCTTGGGCAGGCGGTCCACGGCCATCAGCGGGCCTTGAAGGCTGGAAACGCGCCCACAAAAAAGCCCCTGGATCTTTCGATTCAGGGGCTTTGATTTATTGCTGTCTGGCTCCACGACCTGGACTCGAACCAGGGACCCAGTGATTAACAGTCACTTGCTCTACCAACTGAGCTATCGCGGAATGACGCGTATGTTACTGATTGGAAAAGAGAAGTCAAGCTTGGGTTGATGATTGGGCGGGATTTTCGTGGCTGAGGCGTTCAGGTAGCAAATGTTACCGCTTCACACAGTCATTCGGAGCTTTCATGGCGAGGGAAGGGTCATTGTTTTTCCAGCAGCCAGCGGCGTAGGCCAGGAGTGAGTTGAGGGACTCCGTCTGGCCGGGATAGGTTGATCGCTTGGAGAATCTCCAGTTGCTTGCCTTTGCGAACGAAAATCCACGAGTCTCCCAGGTCTTCAGTACCCAGATACAGGGTGTCATTTCCTGCGCCCTGTGAAGCGCAATCACCGTCCAGGCACAACTCGTATCGATCGGTTTTCGACAACCCCGAAACGCGACCATCTGCCGTAAACACAACGATATTGCCTGTTCCCTGGCCGTCGACGATTTTCCATTGTCCGCCCATATATGCTGAATTCAGGGCGTGTCTGAAGGTGTGTCTGGGGTCTGTTTTGGCAGCTTGGGCGGGGCGGCTGAATACCTGCTGGGGTGCATGTTCTTTGGCCAGTTGTATCAGTTGCTTGCCATCAAATCGCAGTTCGTCGGTGCCATAGCCGTTGTAGTCGACGATCCAGGTATCGGGGGACTTTTGCAGCAATTGGCCTTCGCCGATTTCAAAACCACTGGTCACTTGCGCCTTTGCGGTGCGGGTGTCGAAGTCCCATTCCAGGTTCGAGCCATGGGTGGCGAAGGTTTTACGTAAAGATTGGCCCTGGGCTGCTGCATCGATGGCAGCCTGATTGATCCATATACCGTTGATATCCGTTTCTTCAGGCGTATGGGAACAACCCGCCAGGAGAAACAGGGTGAAGACAAGCATTTTGCGCATGATCAATCCTTGGAAAGATGAAGGCCTGGGAGGGTTTTGATGAAGAAATCACTATCAAATCCATGGCGCAGGCTAAAGAAAAAGGAGCCCGTAGGCGAATGCCAGTCAGTTAAGCTGACTGGCATTCGGCCGGCGGCCTCCCATTTCTCACATCACCAATACTTCAGATTACCTGGACGATGGCCTTGGTCACCGCTTCGATGTTGTTCTGGTTCAGCGCGGCCACGCAGATGCGGCCGGTGTCCAGGGCATAGATGCCGAACTCGTTGCGCAGGCGTGTCACTTGTTCAACGGTCAGGCCGGAGTAGGAGAACATCCCGCTCTGGCGTGCGACGAAGCTGAAATCGTGGTGCGGTGCGGCCTTGGCCAGCATGTCCACCATCTGGTCGCGCATGCCACGGATGCGCAGGCGCATTTCGGCCAGTTCTTCTTCCCACTGGGCACGCAGCTCCGGGCTGTTGAGCACGGCGGCGACGATGCTGGCGCCGTGGGTCGGCGGGTTGGAGTAGTTGGTGCGGATCACGCGCTTGACCTGGGACAGCACGCGGGCACTTTCTTCTTTCGACTCGCTGACGATCGACAGCGCACCGACGCGCTCGCCGTACAGCGAGAACGACTTGGAGAACGAGCTGGAGGCAAAGAAGGTCAGGCCCGACTCGGCGAACAGGCGCACGGCGGCGGCGTCTTCATCGATGCCTTTGCCGAAGCCCTGATAGGCCATGTCGAGGAACGGAACGTGGTTCTTGGCCTTGACCACGGCCAGCACGTTTTTCCAGTCTTCCGGGCTCAGGTCCACGCCGGTCGGGTTGTGGCAGCAGGCATGCAGCACAACGATCGAGCGGTCGGGCAGGGCGTTGAGGTCTTCCAGCAGGCCGCTGCGGTTCACGTCGTGGGTGGCAGCGTCGTAGTAGCGATAGTTCTGCACCGGGAAACCGGCGGTTTCGAACAGGGCGCGGTGGTTTTCCCAGCTCGGGTCGCTGATGGCGACGACTGCGTCAGGCAGCAGTTGCTTGAGGAAGTCGGCGCCGATCTTCAGCGCGCCGGTGCCGCCCACGGCCTGGGTGGTGATGACGCGACCGGAGGCGATCAGCGCGGAGTCCTTGCCGAACAGCAGGGTCTGGACCGCCTGGTCATAGGCGGCAATGCCGTCGATCGGCAGGTAGCCACGGGAAACGTGCTGGGCCACGCGAATCGTCTCGGCTTCGACCACGGCGCGCAGCAATGGAATGCGCCCTTCTTCGTTGCAGTAAACGCCCACGCCCAGGTTGACCTTATTGGTACGGGGGTCGGCGTTGAAAGCTTCGTTGAGGCCCAGGATGGGGTCGCGTGGTGCCAATTCGACAGCGGAAAACAGGCTCATTAGTGCGCGGCTCTGAATGGAGAGTGAGGGGACGTGTCGCGCTCCAGCCGGATGCACTAGAGCGGTGCACAAACGGGGAGCTAGTATAGAGGCCATCACCGGGCAGGGCGACAGGCTATTCGGTGTTTACCGTAAGTATTTTCGATTTTTTTCGACCGTTAGTCCCTTCGCAGCGTCAAAGTCTGCAAGGCGTGTAGGACGTTTGTCTTGAAAGCGAAGGCATTCACCTCCACATTGTGTGAATTCCAACTTTTTCCTCGGGCGGCGTCAGTCGTTTCGGTCTTTCTTGTTCCCGTCGCCTGGCCGACAGGAATGAACCCAGGGGTCATGTCATGTCTGAATTCCAGCTCGTCACTCGCTTCCAGCCCGCCGGCGACCAGCCAGAGGCCATCCGCCTGATGGTCGAAGGCATCGAGGCCGGGTTGGCGCACCAGACATTGCTCGGTGTAACCGGCTCGGGCAAGACCTTCAGCATCGCCAACGTGATCGCCCAGGTGCAGCGACCGACTTTGGTGCTGGCGCCGAACAAGACCCTGGCGGCGCAGTTGTACGGCGAGTTCAAGGCGTTTTTCCCGAACAACGCCGTGGAATACTTCGTTTCCTACTACGACTACTACCAGCCCGAAGCGTACGTGCCGTCGTCGGACACCTTCATCGAGAAAGACGCCTCGATCAACGACCACATCGAACAGATGCGGCTGTCAGCGACCAAGGCACTGCTCGAACGCAAGGACGCGATCATCGTCACCACGGTGTCGTGCATCTACGGCTTGGGCAGTCCCGAAACCTACCTGAAGATGGTGCTGCACGTGGACCGCGGCGACAAACTCGACCAGCGCGCTCTGCTTCGGCGCCTGGCGGATTTGCAGTACACCCGCAACGACATGGATTTTGCCCGGGCGACGTTCCGGGTGCGGGGCGATGTGATCGACATCTACCCGGCGGAATCGGACCTGGAAGCGATCCGTATCGAGCTGTTCGACGATGAAGTCGAGAGCATCTCGGCCTTCGATCCGCTGACCGGCGAAGTGATCCGCAAGTTGCCACGCTTCACGTTCTACCCCAAGAGCCACTACGTGACGCCACGGGAAACCCTGCTGGACGCCATCGAAGGGATCAAGGCCGAGTTGCAAGAGCGCCTGGAATACCTGCGCTCGAACAACAAGCTGGTGGAAGCCCAGCGCTTGGAACAACGCACTCGCTTCGACCTGGAGATGATCCTGGAGCTGGGCTACTGCAACGGCATCGAAAACTACTCGCGCTACCTGTCGGGCCGCCCGGCGGGCGCGCCGCCACCCACCTTGTATGACTACCTGCCGCCTGACGCCTTGCTGGTGATCGACGAATCCCACGTCAGCGTGCCCCAGGTCGGCGCCATGTACAAAGGCGACCGTTCGCGCAAGGAAACCCTGGTGGAGTATGGCTTCCGCCTGCCTTCGGCACTGGACAACCGGCCGATGCGCTTCGACGAATGGGAAAGCGTCAGCCCGCAGACGATTTTTGTCTCGGCCACGCCTGGCAACTACGAAGCCGAGCATGCCGGGCGCGTGGTCGAGCAGGTGGTACGGCCGACCGGCCTGGTGGACCCGCAGGTCGAGGTGCGTCCGGCGCTGACCCAGGTCGATGACCTGCTGTCGGAAATCACCAAGCGCGTGGCCTTGGAGGAGCGGGTGCTGGTCACCACGCTGACCAAGCGCATGGCCGAAGACCTCACCGACTACCTGGCCGACCATGGCGTGCGGGTGCGTTACCTGCACTCGGACATCGACACGGTGGAACGGGTCGAGATCATCCGTGACCTGCGCCTGGGCACCTTCGACGTACTGGTGGGCATCAACCTGCTGCGTGAAGGCCTGGACATGCCCGAGGTGTCGCTGGTGGCGATCCTTGACGCCGACAAGGAAGGTTTCCTGCGCTCCGAGCGCTCGTTGATCCAGACCATCGGCCGCGCGGCGCGTAACCTCAATGGCCGCGCGATTCTGTATGCCGACCGCATGACCGGTTCCATGGAACGGGCCATCGGCGAGACCGAGCGCCGTCGCGACAAGCAGATCGCCTTCAACCTGGCCAATGGCATCACCCCCAAGGGCGTGTTCAAGGACGTCGCCGACATCATGGAAGGCGCCACCGTGCCCGGCTCGCGCAGCAAGAAGCGCAAGGGCATGGCCAAGGCCGCCGAAGAGAGCGCCCGCTACGAGGCCGAACTGCGCTCGCCGAGTGAGATCACCAAGCGAATCCGGCAGTTGGAAGAGAAGATGTACCAACTGGCCCGGGACCTGGAGTTCGAGGCGGCGGCGCAGTTGCGTGATGAGATTGGCAAGTTGCGGGAGCGGTTGTTGGCTGTCTGAATATTGAAGTGTCTTCACAGGCCTCTTCGTCGGAACGCCGCCCGGAGCAGGCTCGTTCCCACAGGAAACCGAGTCGTTTGGACTGGATGCGGTCCATTGTGGGAGCGAGCCTGCTCGCGAATGGGGCAGCTCAGTCTTCATGGTCGGCCACACAAATCCCGCTCTCACTGGAGCCTGCCCACCATCGCCTGTTACCATTCGCCCCCTGTTTGATCTTTGCTTTTATCTTCTTTCCGAGACATGCCATGACCACCGTCCGTACCCGCATCGCGCCTTCGCCTACTGGCGATCCCCATGTCGGCACCGCTTACATCGCCTTGTTCAACTATTGCTTTGCCAAGCAGCACGGCGGTGAGTTCATCCTGCGGATCGAGGACACGGACCAGTTGCGTTCGACCCGCGAGTCGGAACAGCAGATTTTCGACGCCCTGCGCTGGCTCGGCATCGACTGGAGCGAAGGCCCGGACGTTGGCGGTCCGCACGGCCCGTATCGCCAGAGCGAACGTGGCGAGATCTACAAGCAGTACTGCCAGCAACTGGTGGACATGGGCCACGCATTCCCGTGCTTCTGCACCGCCGAAGAGCTCGACCAGATGCGCGCCGAGCAGATCGCCCGGGGCGAAACCCCGCGCTATGACGGTCGTGCGCTGCTGCTGTCCAAGGAAGAAGTCGCCCGTCGCCTGGCCACTGGCGAGCCCCACGTGATTCGCATGAAAGTGCCGACCGAAGGCGTCTGCGTCGTGCCGGACATGCTGCGCGGCGATGTCGAGATCCCGTGGGATCGCATGGACATGCAAGTGCTGATGAAGACCGACGGCCTGCCGACGTACTTCCTGGCCAACGTGGTCGACGACCATCTGATGGGCATCACCCACGTCCTGCGCGGTGAAGAATGGCTGCCGTCGGCGCCGAAACTGATCCTGCTCTACGAATACTTTGGCTGGGAACAACCGCAGCTGTGCTACATGCCGCTGCTGCGTAACCCGGACAAGAGCAAGCTGTCCAAGCGCAAGAACCCGACCTCGGTGACGTTCTACGAACGCATGGGCTTCATGCCCGAGGCGATGCTCAACTACCTGGGGCGCATGGGCTGGTCGATGCCGGACGAGCGCGAGAAGTTCTCCCTGCAGGAGATGGTCGAGCACTTCGATCTGTCGCGCGTGTCCCTGGGTGGGCCGATCTTCGACGTCGAGAAACTGTCCTGGCTCAACGGCCAGTGGCTGCGCGACTTGCCGGTTGAAGAGTTCGCCGCACGCGTTCAGAAATGGGCATTCAACCCCGAATACATGATGAAGATCGCGCCGCACGTGCAGGGCAGGGTCGAGACGTTCAGTCAGATCGCACCATTGGCGGGGTTCTTCTTTGCCGGCGGCGTGACCCCTGATGCGAAGCTGTTCGAATCCAAGAAGCTCTCCGGCGACCAGGTGCGGCAGTTGATGCAGTTGATCCTGTGGAAGCTCGAAAGCCTGCGCCAGTGGGAGAAGGACAGTATCACCGCGACCATCCAGGCCGTGGTCGAATCCCTGGAATTGAAATTGCGCGACGCCATGCCCCTGATGTTTGCCGCCATTACCGGCCAGGCGAGCTCGGTTTCAGTCCTCGACGCCATGGAAATCCTCGGGCCAGACCTGACCCGTTTCCGCCTGCGCCAGGCCATCGATCTGCTCGGTGGCGTGTCGAAGAAGGAAAACAAGGAGTGGGAAAAACTGCTGGGCGCTATTGCCTGATAACCCGTA
>NZ_JAOSHO010000172.1 GCF_025917275.1 Pseudomonas agronomica
AGCGAGCCTGCTCGCGAAAGCGGTTTCGCTGTCGCCGCCACCCCTACCCAGCCGACAGATCCCGAAAATACGTCTCAAGAAACTCGACACACACCCGCAGCTTTGCCGACTGACTGAGCCGGGTCGGATACACCGCCCAGACATTGGCACTTTGCGAATACGCCGGCAGAACCTGAACCAAACGCCCCTGTTCAAGCAGGGGCCCGGCGTCCCACATCGAGCGCAGCATGATGCCGCCGCCACTCAACGCCCACTCCAGGACAATCTCACCGTTGTTGGAAGACAACGGGCCTGCGACGCGCACCGTCTCCTCCCGCCCGTTCTTGTTCAAGGTCCAGATGCCAAAGGCGTTGTCGCGCTCCTTGAGCACCAGGCAATCATGGCCCTTGAGGTCTTCCAGCGACTGCGGCGTGCCGCGTCGTTGCAAATATTCGGGAGCCGCGCAGAGCACGCGCCGATTGCTTACCAGCTTGCGGCCCAGGTGCTGGCCCGGCAGGTCATCGCCCACGCGGATTTCCAGGTCGAAGCCCTCGCCAACGATATCAACGACGCGGTCGAACACATCCAGGCGGATGTCGAGGCCAGGGTACGTCTGTGACAGCTTGCCGATGGCCGGCGCGACATGATTGCGGCCGAAACCGAAACTGCTGCAGATGTTCAGCGAGCCGGTGGGTTGATGACGTGCGTTGGCGATTTCGCCGACGAACTCTTCGAAATCCCCCAGCAGCCTTTCGGCCCAGACCCACACACGCTCACCGTCGCCGGTCAAGGCAATGCGCCGGGTCGTGCGATGCAGCAACCGGGTGGACAACGTCGACTCCAGGACAGCAATGCGCTTGCTGACATAGGCCGGGGAATACCCCAGCGCCTCTGCGGCGTTGGCAAAGCCGTTTTTCCGAATGACGGTCACAAAGACCTTCAAGTCTTCCGGCGAGGGGAACTGGTGACGGTTCGTGTTCATTGGTCCAATCTCGGTGCTATTCTTCACGGATTTCGCGAAGAATAGCACCGAACCGGCCCGACTCAACCGCCGTATTTTCCGAGCAGTTTCAGCGTTACCCCGTTCGTCCAGCCGAAGCCGTCCTGCAATTCATATTCACCGCCGCCTCCGCCGCTGCCTTGTCCGGACACGTCGTATTTCTCAACCAGCTTGTCTTCCTTGCGGTAGAGCGCCTGGACCTGTTGCAGGAAGCGACTGCCAATCTCCCGGGCCAGATCCGTTTGGCCGTAGCGCTCCAGTCCCTCGACGGCGACCCATTGCAGGGGCGCCCAGCCATTGGGTTCGTCCCACTGCTGGCCGTTGTTGACTTGGCTGGTGGCGATGCCGCCCGGACGCAGCAAGCCCTTGCGCACGGCGTCGGCGGTACGGTTGGCCCGTTCGCTGGAAGCCAGGCCGGTATAGAGCGGGAACAGCGTCGCTGCGGTGAGCGCCGGGCGCTGGCGGTTCTGCTGCCAATCGTAGTCCACGTAGTAACCGCCGTCGGCGTTCCACAGGTGCGTCTCGATAGCGCGTTGACGCTGCTCGGCGCGCTGCACATAAGCGTTGACGCACGCGACGTTCTCTACGGTTTCACAGGCCTTGGCGATGGTGCGCTCCAGGTGATACATCAGGCTGTTCAGGTCCACCGGCGCGATGGACGTCGTGCGGATGGTCGCCAGGTCCTTGCCATTCCCCAGCCAACGGGAACTGAAATCCCAGCCGCTTTCGGCTCCGGCACGCAAGTCGCGCCAGACTTCGTCCTTGGGTCGGTCGGCTGCCTGTTCAGCGGTCTTGACGTCCTGCAACCACGACTCCTGCCGAGGCGTCGGGCTGGCGTCCCAATAACGGTTGAGCACGCTGCCGTCGGCAAGCTTGACGACATGGCGCCCAGCCTCGCCCGGCTTGAGGGTCTGCGCCCCTTCCATCCAGTAGGCGTATTCCTTTTGCAGTTGCCCAAGGTAGCGCCCGTAGGCCTGCTCGCCTTCGATGTGCGCTTGCAACTCCACCATGTAGGCAAAGAACGGCGGCTGCGATCGACTCAGGTAGTAGGTGCGATTGCCGTTGGGAATGTGCCCATAGGTGTCGATCATGTAGGCGAAATTATCCGTCATCTGGCGAACCTGCGCCGTGTCGCCGCTTTGCTCCAGCCCCAGCATGGTGAAATACGAGTCCCAGTAATACATTTCACGGAAACGTCCGCCGGGCACGACATACGGCTGGGGCAAGGGCAGCAGGCTGCTGTACTGCGGGACTTGCATGTAGGTTCGGCTGAGCACCGGCCAAAGCTTGTCGATGTGCTCGTCGATCGGCGCGCCGGGCTTCGGCGTTGGACTTTCCGCCTGGCCGGATTCGATGAAATTGTCCTCTACGAAGGCGTCGAGATTGAAATCTGCACCGTCGCGACGGGCCAGGTAATCCGCGCGGATCTGCGAAGGGTCGCGCCTGGGCAGCGCGTCGACAAAATGTTTCTGGTCGGTAAACAACTGTTGCCCTTGTACCGCTTCAAACAGCTCGGGGTATGCCAGGTCGGGCGGCACCGGAGTGCGATTTCGCGCGTCCTCGTAACTCCAGGTCGCAAGCGGTTGGCTTGAACACGCGACGCAGAGCAGCGCGGTGAAGGACAGGCTGGCGAGATAAACAGAACGCATCTTAGGCTCCTTGATGTAGTCACTTCCTGAAAAAGTGACTGACGGGAACGAACCTCGGTTCACTCGGATTTCCTTTCCTCACTTCGATGGAACCCCGGTTTCACCCCCGCTCTCTATCGCAGAACCAACAGAGCGGAGGTGTTGATCATGATTTCCCCGGCAACCGGCATGAGGACGGGCGAGCGCTACGCCGTCGAAAGCGTCGAGCGAGCGCCGCATTTCCCCGGCTTCTTCCTCGATGGAAAGTATTACCTGGGCCCTGAACTGAACACGGCGGTGGGTTGGCTGGAAGGCCAGACATTTATCTACGACCAACTCGATCCGGAGGGCGAACCGGTGTACCCCAACAGGGTCGCCGGCACCATTGAGGACCTGACGCTGGTCATGGCTGACGGTGTGCGCCTGAAGCTTGCGCCGTTGCAGCCCGAAATCGACCAGCCTGCGGTCGGCGCAGGGCCCACCGGACAATCCAAGTCGTCTCCCTTGGCCGAAAAACTCGTCGTCATCACCGGCGCTTCCAGCGGCATCGGCCGCGCCACCGCGCAAGCGTTCGCCCGGCAGCGGGCGCGCCTGGTCCTGGCGGCGCGCGACCGTGCGGCGCTCGATGAGGTCGTCGCGCAATGCCAGGCCCAGGGCGCCGCCGCGCTTGCGGTGTGCACCGACGTCACCCGCAGCGAGCAGATGCAGGCGCTGGCCGCCGAAGCCGCGACGTTCGGTGACGGTCGCATCGACATCTGGATCAACAATGCCGGCGTGGGCGCGGTGGGCGATTTCGAGCAAACGCCGCTGGAAGCCCATGAGCAGGTCTTGCAAACCGATTTGCTCGGCTACCTGCGCGGCGCCTACGTGGCCTGGCCATATTTCAAGCGGCAAAAACGCGGCATCCTGATCAACACGCTGTCGTTGGGCAGTTGGGTCGCCCAGCCTTATGCCGCCGCGTATTCGGCGAGCAAGTACGGACTGCGCGGTTTGTCCGAAGCCTTGCGCGGTGAGCTGGGGGAATACCGCGATATACACGTCTGCGACATCTATCCCGCCGTCATGGATACGCCGGGCTTTCGCGATGGCGCTAATTTCACCGGCCATGCGCTCAAGCCACCACCACCGGTGTACGACCCGCATCGCGTCGCCGAGGCGATGATCAGTTGTGCCCTCAACCCCAAGCCCACCACCACCGTCGGCAGTGCGGCGGTACTGGCGAGAGCGGCACACTTTCTGCTGCCGGGCTTCGCGCAACTCTCGGGCTGGCTGACGCGCTGGGGACTGAACCGCAGCCCGGCATCGGACACGTCCTCGGGCAACCTGTTCGCCCCACCCAGCGGCCAGCGACGTGTCGAAGGCGGTTGGCGCAAGCCGGCGCGGCGACCCGCGCCCTTGCTGGTGGCGGGTGCAGCGTTGTTGCTGGGCGGTTGCCTGGTGGCGTTGGGTCGAGAACGAGGTCGAGCCTGAATCAGTCCATTTCGGATCAGTCCAATCCCGAACGGAACGCTTCGACCTTGAGCCCGAATCGGCTCATCTTGTTGTACAAACCGCCACGGGACACGTTCAACTGTCGGGCGGCCCGGCGGATATTGCCTCGCGTGTCCCTGAGGGCGGCGATGATCACGTTCATTTCATGGGTGCCAAGATCCACGGCCGCTCGTGGCGCGGGAGCGCAATGCCGCGCCAATGGCTGGCCTCCCTGCCTGATGTCCAGTGCAAGATCAGTCGCCTGGATCAGTTCGGTGGCCGCCAGGTTGGTTGCGCGCTCGATGACGTTTTCCAGTTCGCGGACATTGCCTGGCCAGTGGTACGCGCCCAAGCGTTCCAGCGCCTCGGCTGACAGGTCGCGCATGGGTTTCCTCAGCGACCGGGCGCAACGCGCGAGAAAATGCCGTGCCAGCATCGGCACATCTTCAAGGCGCATCCGCAGGGGCGGCACCGTCAGGCCCAGCACGTTGAGTCGGTAGTAAAGGTCCTCGCGAAAGGCGCCTTCGGCCACGGCCTGGCTCAGGTTGCGGTGGGTCGCGGCAATGATGCGGACGTTGACCCGCAACGATTTCTTCGCCCCCACGCGGGTGATTTCGCCTTCCTGCAGGACGCGTAGCAAGCTGACTTGCGCATCGAAGGACATGTCACCGATCTCGTCGAGGAAAATCGTCCCGCCGTCCGCCAGTTCGAACTTGCCCGCCGAGCCGCCGCGCGCCGAGCCGGTGAACGCGCCTTCGACGTGGCCGAACAGTTCGCTCTGCACCAGGTCGCGGGGAATGGCGCCGCAATTCACTGCGACGAAAGGCCCGCCGCGACGCTCGCTGGCATTGTGGATGGCTTGGGCGAACAGTTCCTTGCCAGTGCCGCTCTCACCGAGAATCAGCGTGGTCGAGTCGCTGCGGCTGGCGATTCGGCCCAGATGCAACGCGTCCTGGATCGCGCGTGAATGGCCCTGGATGGTTTCGAAGGTGTAGCTGGCCTGGGTGCCGATGATGCGCCGGGTGATCTCGCGGATGCGCCGGTTTTCACGCAACGAAACAACGCGACCGCCCTGCTCCAGCGGACAAACCGACACCAGGCAGGCGAGGTGGCTGCGATCGTGCAGCTCGAACGTGCAGTCCAGGTCCCGCACCCCTTCCCCGGTGCTGCGCAGGATTTCACCGCTCAGTTCGGTCTGCCCCAGACTCTGGAACGGCTTGCCCAGCCAGGCAGGGTCGACACGAAACAACTGCCGGGCGTAATGGTTGAGGGCCTTGATGTCGCCGTTTTCATCCAACACCACCAAGCCTTCGTTGAGCACTTCCAGGACCGTTTGCTGTTCTTCCAGCAACGCATGCAGCGTCATTTGCCGGGCGACGGCTTCGGCCGCGGCCTGGACGGTGCCCAAGGTGTGGAAGTGAAACCAGCCGGGTTCGGCGGTCAAGGTCAACATCGCCAGGGTCCGACCGTGGGCGTCGCGGATCGGCGCGGCGGCGCAATGCATATGCCGCTGGCGCAGGCCGACGCCGAAGTTCTCGCCAGCCAGCACATACACCAGACGGTCTTCAACCAGCGCCAGTCCGGTGCAGTTGGTGCCTTGTACCGTCTCCAGCAATCGACTGCCGATGGGCGTGAGGTCCAGGCCGCAGAAGTACAAGGTGGTGCCTTCGGCATCCGTCAGGTTGATATGCCCGTTGGGGTTGTAGGCAAGCAAGCCGCGCATGACCTGCGCCGCCGCGGCAATCAACAGTCGATTCGCCGCCAACGTCTCGGTCAACTCAGCGGGCGCGACGAAACGGTACTCGCCGTCCTCCGGATCGAGGCCGGCATCGACGCTGCGCCGCCAGGAGTTCCAGATCACCTGCCTGACACCCGCAGGACGCTCGGTGACGCCCTTCAAGCAGGCGCGCCAGGCCTTATCCAGCGCCGGGCTTGATCCGCCATTCAACGATGCGGGACCAAGGGCGGTCAGGTAATCACGGTCTTCAACGTTCAAGGCCATCGGCTGTGTGTTCATGGCGGGCTCTGTGTCCATATTTTCGACATGTCAGTATAGACATGTCATACAAATGAACACTCCTATGCATCAATCACCCATAAAACCTATAAGTTTCAGCCAGTTATAAACTGGCACAGCGCTTGCTCCCTACCTTGTACCGACAACGCGTCGCGAACAACAAAAAAAGGGAGTCATTCATGAGTACATCCAACACCCTCCGCCTGGGCCTTATCGGTGCGGGCCGCATGGGCAGCTTTCACGGCCTGACCGCCGCTCGACACATCCCAGGCGCATGCCTTGCCGCCATTGCCGACCCTACGCCGGGCCAGGCCGCACGCCTGGCAACGGAACTGGGTGTACAAAAGGTCTATACCGATCCGAAGCAGTTGCTGGACGACCCGGACATCGACGCCGTGCTGATCGCCGCGCCCGCCCGCAGCCACGCCGAACTGGTGATCAGCGCGGCGCAGGCCGGCAAAAGCGTGTTCTGCGAAAAACCCATGGCCATTACCCTGGAGGAAGCCGATCGCGCCATTGCCGCCGCTGCCGATGCGAGGGTGACGCTGCAAGTGGGTTTCAACCGGCGCTTCGCCAAGAGCTTCCGCACGGCTCACCTGGACGTGGTTGCCGGCCGGATCGGCACGCCACAATTGCTACGCTCGCTGACCCGCGATCCGGCGCTGAACAATCCCGCCGCCTCGCCGCAATGGGTGATCTTCCTGGAAACGTTGATCCACGATTTCGACACGTTGCGTTATCTCAACCCGGGTGCCGAAGCGGTTGAGGTGTTTGTCATGGCCGACGCGCTGATTGCGCCAGATTTCAAACACAAAGGGTTCCTCGACACGGCAGTGGTCACGATCCGATTCGACAACGGCGCCATCGCCACGGCCGAGGCGAACTTCCAGGCCGTATACGGCTACGATGTCCGCGGGGAAGTGTTCGGCAGCGCCGGCATGCTGACCATGGGCAGCGTCAACGACGGCGACTTGCTGCGCTACCTGGCCAGTGGCGTGCAGGCCGATACCCAGCGCATGGACACCGACTTGCTGCGTGACGCCTATGTGGCCGAGCTCAATCACTTCGTCGATTGCGTGCGCAGCGGCGAAAAACCCCGCGCCAGCGGTGAAGACGCCCGGGCCGCGCTGGCGATTGCCCGCGCCTGCATCGAGTCTTTCCAGCAAGGCAAAGCGGTGCGTGTTCAAGGAGCGCTTTCATGAGTGTCATACCGTTCAAACTGGCGGTCAGCGCCGAGATGGTGTTCCTCGACCTGCCCTTTGTCGAACGCGTCAAACGCATCCACGCGCTGGGCTTCAGCGTCGAGATCTGGAACTGGACGACCAAGGACATCCAGGCCCTCGCTGCCACTGGCGCTGACTTCACGTCGATGACCGGCTACATCGCGGGCAACCTCACCGACCCCGAGGACATCCGGCAATTGCTCGAAAGCGCCCGGGAATCCTTGGCCGTCGCGGCGCAATTGGGATGCCCGAGCCTGAACCTGCACGGCACCGGCCTGGGCGACCAGGGTCTGCCGGTCAAACCCGTCGCCCAAGCCACCGGCCGCATGTGGCTGAGCGCTTGCAAGACCCTGGAAAAAATCGCCCGCCTGGGGGAAGACGCCGGCCGGGTGTTCCTGCTGGAAAACCTCAACACCGAAGTCGATCATCCCGGCACGCCTTTCGCCCGCGCCGACGACACGTTGGCGCTGATCGAGGCCGTGGGCAGCCCGCACTTGAAGATGAACCTGGACCTCTATCACGCGCAGATCGGCGAAGGAAACCTGATCGAGCTGATCCAGCGCGCCGGCGACGCCATCGGTGAAATCCAGGTCGCCGATGTGCCTGGCCGGATGGAACCGGGCACCGGTGAAATCAACTATCCGGCGATTGCCAGGGCGTTGTCCGCCATGGGATACAGCGGTGTGGTCGGCCTCGAAGGCTGGGCCAGCGGCGACAGCGAACGGGCGCTCGAGCGCTTCAGGCAAGCCTTCACGCTGCGTGGATGAGGCCCCTGCAGAACATTTCTTGATGACGTTCACTCATAACAACAAAAGGAAAACCATCATGCGTCGTTGCACACTGCTGTTCGCCACGCTGCTCCTGATCTTCAGCCAATGGGCCGCCGCCGACTATCGCATCGGCGTCAGCATCGCCAGGGTCGACGATAACTTCATGACCTATGTGCGTAACGGCCTCGACGAGGCCGCCAAGAAGGACGGCGTCCAGATCCAGTTCGAGGACGCCCAGGGCGATGTGGTTCGCCAGCTCAACCAGGTCCAGGGCTTCATCAACCAGAAAGTCGATGCCGTAATCGTCCTGCCGGTGGACACCTCCGCCACCGCCAACATCACCCGCGCCGCGGTCGAGGCGAAGACACCGCTGGTGTACGTCAACCGTCACCCCGACGAACGTACGCTGCCCAAAGGCGTGGTCACGGTGGCGTCCAATGACATCGAGGCCGGCCAACTGCAGATGCGTTACCTCGCCGAAAAACTCGGTGGCAAGGGCAACCTCGCGATCATCATGGGCGACCTCGCGCAAAACGCCACCCATGACCGCACCGAAGGGGTCAAGCAAGTGCTCAAGGACTTTCCCGACATCAAGGTGGTCGAGCAGCAGAGTGCCGAGTGGCAGCGCAACAAAGGCATGGACCTGACCAGCAACTGGCTGCTCGCCGGCAGCCGTTTCGATGCCATCGTCGCCAACAATGACGAGATGGCCATCGGTGCGGCCATGGCCTTGCAACAGTCCGGCAAGGCCAAGGGCGAGGTTGCGATTGTCGGCATCGACGGGTTGCCGGACGGCCTGGCGGCGATCAAGCGCGGGATGCTGGTCGCCTCGGTGTTCCAGGACCCCAAGGCCCAGGCGACTAGCGCAGTGCAGGCCGCCCTCAAGATGATCAAGGGCGAGCCGGTCGAGGCCGAGGTGTGGGTGCCCTTCCAGTTGATCAAGCCTGAACAACTGGCGGTGTTCGAGCAGCGTTACAGGTAGATGCAGGGTCTTGTTGCAAAGTCCCCGCCCCTTCGCTGGGTGCAGGTTGACTCGGTTGACGCTGGCAAGCGGCGGCCGAGTCATCCAGGGTGGTCCCTTCCCGCCTGTCCGTTTTCCTCCACCACGTTCTTTTCCAGGATCATTTCTGCCTTGACTCGTCAGATGACGATCGTCATATTACGACCATCATAAGCCAGACAAAAATCGGCCAAGGGGATTGATCCATGGAAACTGGAACCGCATCAGCGATTGCAGACGCGCAGCCACACGCATCGGGTCCAGCCCTGACCGGTCGAATCGTCGCACTGCTCGCCGGCCTCGCGGCCATCGGCATGCTCTCCACCAATATCATCCTCCCGGCGTTCCCGGTCATCGGCGACGACCTCGGCGTGACCGCCCGCGAACTGGGCCTGACGCTCTCCAGTTACTTCGTCACCTTTGCCCTGGGCCAGTTGGCGGTCGGTCCGCTGGCTGATCGTTATGGACGGCAGAAACTGGTGCTGGGCGGACTCTCGGTGTTCATCGTC
>NZ_JAOSHO010000173.1 GCF_025917275.1 Pseudomonas agronomica
ATAAAAGATCGCCGGCTTCGCCAGCTCCTACAGGGCCCGGAGGGAGCAAGCTCCCTCGCCATGGGGTTCTACAGTAAGGCTTCAGTGAAACTTCTGCCCCAGCCCTGCCGGCACACCTTCGATGGTGGTGTCTTCCCATGGCCCGTTCGGGCTGACGGAGCGGCTCCAGCCGTTATTCCAGCGGTAGTAGGTGCGCTGGCGGTAGAAGGTGTTGGTCTGGTTATCCAGCACATAGACCCCGAGCTTGGCATCCCAGTGGCTGTTGCCACCCGGCGGCGGGGCGAAACTGGCGGAGGTGCGTGGCACAGGCTTGGACGGTTTATTCGGTGTCACCGGCTTACCCGGCGCGGTCGACGGAACGGGCTTGGTACTCGGTGTCGAGGGCGGGATGGGTGGCAGCGGCGCCGAAGGTTCGGGCGGGCGCTGGACCGCACAAGCGCTCAGGCCCAGGACGAGCGTGAGCAGGGTGATACGAGCGATGGCGGTCATGGGGCGTGTTCCTGTCATTGGTCCGGACTGTCGATGGTCAATTGTTGCGGCGCGCGGGTGCTGCTCGCCAAGGGCTGGCTGTGACCGATCCACTCACCGGCGGTTGGCTGGCCGGCTCGGGAGATGCGTGCCACCAGTTGGACTTCCGGGAAGTTCGACAGTTTCAGCTGCGGCATCATTGCATCCGCGTCCCCCAGCTCGACGCTGGCCGGCAGGTCGGCGACGGTCAGGCGCTTGGCTGCCAGCGGGGCCGGCGGGCCGGAAACGGCGCGGGCAAAAATGAATACGCTGTCGCCCGGCTGCACCTTGGCCTTGAGCGAAGGGGCCAGGTCGACACGAACCTTGAGCAGCGCAGCGGTCTTGGCTGCCGGCGCCTGGACGACCTTGCCACCACTGGCCTGGAGCTTCTCGGTGGCACGGGCGATACCACCTTGCAATGCTTCACGGGATTTATCGCCTTCAGGCAATTGCGCCAGCAGGCGTCCCCAGTAATCGATCGCGTCCTGATAGCGCTCGCCTTCGAACGCAGCGATGCCCAACAGGCCCAGGCTGGTGACTTCCTTCGGATCGAGCTTCAGTGCCTCGTCGGTCAACGCCTGGACCTTGTCCGACCATTTCTTGCCATCGGCGAAATACTGCGCCTGGGCCCATTGCCCCAGCAGCTCTGGTTGGCGCCCCGCGACCGCCACGGTGCGTTCGAAGATTTTCGCCGCGTCCGCCGGACGGTCCTGCGCCATGTAGGTCCGGCCGAGGAAATACAAGCCCTCGGCGGAGTCCGGCTGCGCGGCCACCGCACGCTCCAGGCGCAAGGTCATCTCTTCCATCGACTGTGGCGCCTGGGCGAATTCACGGGTCAGCTCGACCTTGTCGCTGGCACCGAAATGCAGGTACAACGCCAGGCCCAGCACCGGCACCAGCACGGCGGCGAGCAGCGGCAACGGCTTGCCCAGGCGCGATTCGCGCGGCGCATCCGCCCCCTCGGTGTCCGCCAGCAGTTCACGGGCGGCCTCGGCGCGACCGGTGTCCAGTTGGGCCGCGTTGAGCACGCCCTCCTCCCGCTCGACCTGCAATTCGGCGACGCGTTCCTGATACAGCGCCACGTTCAGCGCGGTGCGGTCTTCTTCCAATTGGGCACGGCGGCCACGCAACACGGGGATTAACAGGAAACTCAGGGCGACCAGGAGAAGCAGCCCTGCGGCGAGCCAGAAATCAATCATGCTTGGTTTTATCCAACAGTTGGTCGAGGCGCTGGCGCTCTTCGACAGAAAGCGTGTCCGGGGTGGCACTACGCTGCACCCGGCGGCGGCGCACGATCACCGCAATAACGACGAAACCACCCAGCAACAGCCCGGCGGGGCCGAACCAGAGCAGCGCGGTCTTGGAGGACAGGGCCGGGTTGTAGCGCACGAACTCGCCGTAGCGATCCACCATGAAATCGATGATCTGCTGGTTGTCCTTGCCCTCGCCGAGCATGCGGAAGATTTCCTTGCGCAGGTCGGCGGCGATCGGCGCGTTAGAATCGGCGATGTCCTGGTTCTGGCACTTGGGGCAGCGCAGCTCCTTGGTCAGGTCGCGAAACCGCTCGCGCTCGGCGTCGTTGGCGAATTCGTAGGTATCGATGGCGGCCTGGGCCACGCCCATCAGGCTCATGCCGAGGACGGCAGCGGCTAACCAGCGCTTCATGGCTTGGCCTCATCCACCAGGGCCTGGTATTTGGCGGCCAGTTTCTCGCGCCAGACCTGCTCGTCGATCACACCGACAAACTTGTCGCGAATGATGCCCTTGGCGTCGATGAAGAACGTCTCCGGCGCCCCGTACACACCCAGGTTCAGGCCAAGGGTGCCTTCTTCGTCGCGTATATCCAGCTGGTACGGGTTGTGGAATTCAGCCAGCCACTTCAAGGCGTCGGCATTGACGTCCTTGTAGTTGACGCCGTAGATCACCACGCCGTTCTGCGCGAGCTTATTCAACACCGGGTGCTCGACCCGGCAGGAAATGCACCAGGTACCCCACACGTTGACCAGCGCCGGTTTGCCCAGCAGGTCGGCGCGGGTCAGGGTCTTGTCGCCTTGCACCGAGGGCAGGGAAAACTCCGGGAACGGCTTGCCGATCATCGCAGAAGGCAGCTCCGACGGGTTCAGGAACAGCCCCCGATAAAGGAACACTGCAACGACTAGGAACAGTGCCAGCGGCAATACCATCAACCAACGTTTCATGCAGTGGCTCCTGTTGCACCCAGGGCTTCACGCACCCGGGTCTTCACTTTGACGCGATAACGCCGATCCAGCGCCGCCAGGACGCCGCCCAGCCCGGTCAGCAGGCCGCCGAACCAGATCCAGCGCACGAACGGCTTGACGTGGACCCGCACCGCCCAGGCGCCGTCGCCCAGGGATTCGCCCAGCGCCACATACAGGTCGCGAGTGAATCCGGCGTCAATGCCGGCTTCGGTCATCACCGAGTTCTGCACGGTGTAGAGACGCTTCTCCGGATGCAGCACAGTGATTTCCTCACCGTTGCGAATGACCCGCACGGTGCCTTTATCCGAGGTGAAGTTAGGGCCTTCGAAATGCTTGGCGCCCTCGAAGACGAACTGGTAGCCGCCCAGGTCCATGGACTCGCCCGGCGCCAGGCGCAGGTCACGCTCGGCACTGTTCTGGCTGGACAGCACCACGCCCAGGGCGCAAACGGCGATGCCCAGGTGAGCGAGCTGCATGCCCCAATAACTGCGCGTCAGGGTTGGCAGGCCCTTGATCAGGCCTTTATGGCGGGTCTTGTCGAAGATGTCTCGAACGCCGGCCAGCAACACCCAGGCCGCCAGCACGAAGGTCGCCAGCACGGCCCAGTTGAAGTCGCCGTAGGCGATGCCAGCCACCACGGCCAGGGCAGCCGTGCCCAACAGCACCGGCGTGAGCATGCCCATCAGCCATTTGACCGGCGTGTCCTTCCAGCGCACCAGCACACCGACCGCCATCACCGCCATCAGGATCGCCATCAGCGGAATGAACAGGGCGTTGAAGTATGGTGGGCCGACCGACAGCTTGGCGCCGGACAGCGCGTCGAGCACCAACGGATACAAGGTGCCCAGCAGGATCATCGACGCGGCCACCACCAGCACCAGGTTGTTGCCCAGCAGCAGGGTTTCCCGGGACCAGAGGTTGAAGCCGACCTGGCTCTTGACCACGGGCGCACGCAAGGCGAACAGCGTCAGCGAACCGCCGACCACGAACAACAGGAACATCAGGATGAACACGCCACGCTCAGGGTCGGAGGCGAAGGCATGCACCGAAGTCAGCACGCCGGAGCGCACCAGGAACGTCCCCAGCAGGCTGAGGGAGAACGCTGCGATAGCCAGCAACACCGTCCAGCTCTTGAACACGCCGCGTTTTTCCGTGACCGCCAGGGAGTGAATCAGCGCCGTGCCGACGAGCCATGGCATGAAGGAAGCGTTTTCCACCGGGTCCCAGAACCACCAGCCGCCCCAGCCGAGTTCGTAATAGGCCCACCACGAACCGAGGGTGATGCCGATGCCGAGGAAGGCCCAGGCGACGATGGTCCAAGGGCGCGACCAGCGTGCCCACGCGGCGTCGAGGCGACCACCGAGCAATGCGGCGATGGCGAAGGCGAACGCCACCGAAAAACCGACGTAGCCCATGTAGAGCATCGGCGGGTGGACGATCAGGCCGATGTCCTGCAACAGCGGGTTAAGGTCGCGGCCATCCATCGGCACTTGCGGCAGGATGCGCTCGAAGGGGTTGGACGTGACGATCAGGAACAAAAGGAAACCGGTGCTGATCAGGCCCATCACGGCCAATACCCGGGCCAGCATCACCTGGGGCAACTGCCGGGAGAACACCGACACCGCGAAGGTCCAGCCGGCGAGGATCAATGCCCAGAGCAGCAAGGAGCCTTCGTGGGCGCCCCACACCGCGCTGAACTTGTAGTACCAAGGCAAGGCGCTGTTGGAGTTGCTGGCGACGTATTCCACGGAGAAATCGTCAGTCATGAAGGCGTAGGTCAGGCAGCCGAAGGCGAACAGCATGAACGCGAACTGCCCCCATGCCGCGGGCTGGGCCAGGCTCATCCACAGGCGATCGCCACGCCAGGCACCGAGCAACGGCACCACGGCCTGGACCAGGGAAAAGCACAGGGCCAGGATCATCGCCAAATGGCCCAGCTCAGGGATAAAAATGCCGGTGGTCATCGATCAACCCTCCTTCGCGGGCGCGGGCGCCGACTGGCCGCTGTCTTTCAGGGCTTTGGTCACTTCCGGCGGCATGTATTTCTCGTCGTGCTTGGCCAGCACTTCATCGGCGACCACCACGCCGTCGGCGTTGAGTTTGCCCAGGGCAACGATGCCCTGCCCTTCGCGGAACAGGTCTGGAAGGATGCCGCGATAGGTGATGGTCACGGTCTTGTTGAAGTCGGTGACGTTGAACGTCACGTCCAGCGAATCGCCGGAGCGCACCAGCGAGCCCTTTTCCACCATGCCGCCGGCGCGAATGCGTGTGTCCTTCGGCGCTTCGCCATTGGCGATCTGGGTCGGGGTATAGAACAGGTTGATGTTTTGCTGCAGGGCACTGAGGGCCAGGCCGACCGCGGCGCCGACGCCGACCAGGATCGCCAGGATGATGACAAGACGTTTTTTGCGCAGCGGATTCACTGACCGTTCTCCCGGCGCAGACGACGCGCCTCTTGTTGCAGATACCGCTTGCGGGCCAGGATCGGCACCGCCACGTTGAGGGCCAGCACCGCCAGGCAAATGCCGTAGGCCGACCAGACATACAGGCCGTGATGGCCCATGGCGAGGAAATCGCCGAATGACGCAAAACTCATCGAGCGGCCTCCAGGCTGTTCTGTACTTCAGCTTTCACCCAACTGGCCCGGGACTCGCGCTTGAGCACTTCCAGGCGCATGCGCAGCAGCAACACCGCGCCGAAGAAACAGTAGAAACCCAGCGCGGTCAGCAGCAGCGGCAGCCACATCTCCACCGGCATCGCCGGTTTCTCAGTCAGGGTGAAGGTCGCGCCCTGGTGCAGGGTGTTCCACCACTCCACCGAATACTTGATGATCGGGATGTTGATGACCCCGACAATCGCCAGCACCGCGCAGGCCTTGGCCGCGCTGTCACGATTGCTGATGGCGTTGCCCAGCGCAATAAGACCGAAGTACAGGAACAGCAGGATCAGCATCGACGTCAGTCGCGCATCCCAGACCCACCACGAACCCCAGGTCGGCTTTCCCCAAATCGCGCCAGTGACCAGCGCCACGGCGGTCATCCAGGCGCCGATGGGCGCGGCGCATTGCAGGGCGACATCGGCCAGCTTCATTTTCCACACCAGCCCGACCACACCGCAGACCGCCAGCATCACGTAGATCGACTGGGCCAGCATCGCCGTCGGAACATGGATATAGATGATGCGGAAGCTGTTGCCTTGCTGATAGTCCGGCGGTGCGAAGGCCAGGCCCCAGACCACGCCGATGCCGATCAGCAACAGGGCGGCAATGCTCAACCAGGGCAGCAACCTGCCGCTGATGCCGTAGAACCACTTGGGTGAGCCGAGCTTGTGAAACCAGGTCCAGTTCATTGCAGTTTCCATCACGGTTGCGGCTCGCATCGCGAACCGCCGGGTCGGCCTTTACCTTCCTAGGAAGTGGTCAATTCTTGACCAGGCCTCGTTATTATTCGCCGACGCTGATCTTCAGGCCAGCGGCTATTGCAAAGGGTGTCAGGGTTATCGCCAGGGCGGTCAGGCTCCCAAGCCACAGCAGATAACCGGTTGCCGGCATGCCTTGCAGTGCGGCTTGCAAAGCGCCGCTGCCAAGGATCAAGACCGGTATGTACAACGGCAGGATCAACAGGGCCAGCAACAGGCCGCCGCGCTTGAGGCCGACCGTCAGCGCCGCACCGACCGCGCCGAGCAGGCTCAGCACCGGCGTGCCCAGCAGCAGCGACAACAACAGCACCGGCATGCAGGCGGCGGGCAAACCCAGCATCATTGCCAACAGCGGCGAGAGCAACACGAGCGCCAGCCCGGAAAAAACCCAGTGTGCCAGTACCTTGGCCAAAACCAGAAGGGCCAGGGGGTGCGACGAAAGGACCCACTGCTCCAGGGAACCGTCTTCGAAATCACTGCGGAAAAGCCCGTCCAGCGAGAGCAGGACCGACAAAAGCGCCGCCACCCAGACCAGTCCAGGCGACAAGGTTTGCAACAATTGAGTTTCGGGGCCGACCGCCAGCGGGAACAGGGCGATGACGATGGCGAAGAACACCAACGGGTTGGCCAGTTCGGCCGGACGACGAAACAGCAGGCGCGCTTCACGGGCAAGCAACAGGCCAAAGACACTCATACCGCCCAGTTCCCCAGGTCAATGCTGCGATAACCGGAGGGCATCCGGGCCAAGGTGTGGTGGGTGGTCAGTAGTACCATGCCGCCGTTTTCGCAGTGCCGGGCGAGGTGTTCTTCGAGCTGCGCCACGCCTTGCTTGTCCAGGGCGGTGAAGGGTTCGTCGAGGATCCACAACGGCGGGCTGTCCAGGTACAGCCGCGCCAGGGCGACGCGGCGCTGCTGACCCGCCGACAAGGTATGACTCGGCACGTCCTCGAAACCTTTCAATCCCACCGCCGCCAAGGCCTGCCAGATCGCCTCGCGCCCGGCCGGCCGATGCAGGGCGCAGAGCCAACTGAGGTTTTCTTCGGGGGTCAGCAGATCCTTGATGCCGGCGGCATGGCCGATCCACAACAGGTTGCGCGCCAGCTCGCTGCGCTGGCTATGCAATGGCTGGCCGTTGAGCAGGATCTCGCCGGCGGTGGGCTGCATCAACCCGGCCAGCAGGCGCAGCAGACTGGTCTTGCCACTGCCGTTGGGGCCACTGATCTGCACCATATCGCCACGCGAGAGTCTCAATTCGAGATTTTCGAAGAGCAGCCGCAAGTCTCGCTCACAGGCGAGGCCGACGGTTTGCAGGAGAGGACTGGTCAAGGGATCGCGGGCCTTATACGGTTCAAGTCGGCCATGCAGCGGCCGTTAAAGTAGTGCAGCATAGATGCATTGATGGCCTGTTCCACAGAGCTGCGTCAAACAATTGCAAGGTTTTTGCCACTCTCTGGAACGCGGGCGGCATTATACATGTGAAGCCCCCTCTGGGCTGATTCCAAGGTAAGACCGCAAATGACAGGCGACATGAACATCCCGCCGCTGCCCCAGGTCACGGCAACGACGCGAACGCCGGCGGTGACGGGCGAATTGCTCAAGTTGCTGGCACCGGCCGAAGGGCTGATCGGGCCTGGCCAGACGGCCCAGGCCGAGGTGCTGTCGCTCAAGCAGGCGGACCAGACGTTCCAGCTGCTGCTCAAGGTCACGCTGGAGAGCGGTCGCCAAGCCACCGTACAAGCTACCAGCACCCAGCCATTGCCCCAGGGCACCAGCCTGGCCGTGACCCAGCCGTCCGCCAGCAACCTGGCGATCACCGTGCAGCAGGCCCTCGCCTCCAGTGTCGCCACCCTCACCCGAATCGACACCGCCCAGTTGCCCGTGGGCACCTTGTTGCAAGGCAAGGTGCTGACCAGCCAGGCCTTGCCGCAACTGCCAGGGCAACCGGCGGTGTATCGCTCGCTGGTGAGCCTGCTCAATACCGCCCAGGCCGGCAGTACCTTGGACATCGACAGTCCACAGCCGCTGCGGATCGGCATGCTGCTGAGTGCGCAAGTGCAAGACGCGCAGACGTTGAAATTCGTGCCCTTGAGCAATCGCCAGGAACAATTGGCGGTGAGCCAGCAACTGGTGACGCAGGTGAGTCGTCAGGGTTCGCTGGACAGCTTGCTCACCGCCCTGCAGAACCTACCCGCCAGCGACGAAACCGGCCCCGAGCTGCGCGCCGCCGTGACGCGCCTGCTGGCCGGTCTGCCGGATATCCAGCAATTGATGACACCCAAAGGCCTGGCCCAGGCGATGATCGCCAGCGGCGCGTTCCTCGAAAGCAAACTCCTGGCCGGACAGCCGCCAAGCCTGGCGCCGGACCTCAAGGGCGACCTGTTGAAACTGATCGCCCAGCTGACACCCGCCCTGCCCGCCTCCACCAACCTCTCTGCCATCATCGCCGCCAACACACTGGCCCAGGCCCTGCCCAGCTTTGTTCGCAGCGCCCTGGGGATGCTTGGCCAGGTCAGCGCCAAGCCACAACCCACCAGTTTTCCGTTGCCGTCGCGGCTGTTGAAGGGACAAGATGAGGAAGGCGACCTGGAGCACCTGCTGCGTCTGGCAGCCGCCGCCGTGTCGCGCCTGCAAAGCCATCAATTGTCGAGCCTGGAGCAAACCGGGCTGACCGATGACGGTCGCCTGATGAGTACGTGGCAATTGGAGATTCCGATGCGCAACCTGCAGGACATCGTGCCGCTGCAGGTCAAGTTCCAGCGTGAGGAAACCGCCGCCCGGGAACAGCCGGACGAACGCCGCGAACAGCCGGAACCGAAACAGCAGCTTTGGCGGGTCGAGCTCGCATTCGACATGGAACCGCTGGGGCCGCTGCAGATTCAGGCCCAGTTGCTCAGCGGCAGCCTGTCCAGCCAGTTGTGGGCAGAACGACCGTACACCGCCAGCCTGATCGAACGGAACCTGACCGCATTGCGTGAACGCCTGGTGACGTGCGGGTTGAACGTCGGCGACCTCGATTGCCACGTTGGCACCCCACCCCAGGGCCCCAAGACTCGGCTGGAACAACGCTGGGTGGACGAAACCGCATGAACACAGAACCCCGCCAGGCCATCGCCCTCAAGTACGACGGCCACCACGCCCCGACCCTCACCGCCAAGGGCGACGAAGCCCTGGCCGAGGAAATCCTGCGCATCGCCCGGGAAAGCGAGGTGCCGATTTATGAGAATGCCGAGTTGGTGAAGCTACTGGCGCGCATGGAACTGGGGGACAGCATCCCGGAAGAGTTGTACCGCACGATTGCCGAGATCATTGCGTTTGCGTGGAACCTGAAGGGCAAGTTCCCGCAGGGGTTTGATCCGCATGCGCAGAGTGTGGAGAAAGATGTGACGGAACGTGGGGATGATTACTAGTCGCTGAAGGCACTATCCCGTGGCGAGGGAGCTTGC
>NZ_JAOSHO010000174.1 GCF_025917275.1 Pseudomonas agronomica
CGACGACCTTGTCCAGGTGCTCCAGGCCCTTGATGCTGTCGTGAGCGGCGGCTTCCAGGGTCGTGGCGCCGTTCAGGGCGGTGGCACTGAGCGGGAACAGCGTGTTGTTGATCAACGTCGACTTGCCGGACCCCGACACGCCGGTGACACATGTGAGCAGGCCAATCGGGATCTCCAGGTCGACGTTGCGCAGGTTGTTGCCGCGGGCACCCTTGAGGGTCAGCGACAACTTCTTGTTGCGTGGCGTGCGCTTGGCCGGAACCTTGATCTTTACCCGGCCCGACAGGTATTTGCCGGTCAGCGAGTCCGGGTGCGCCATGACCTCGGCGGCAGTGCCCTGGGCGACAATGTGCCCGCCGTGGACGCCCGCACCTGGGCCGATGTCCACCACGTAATCCGCCAGGCGAATCGCATCTTCATCATGCTCTACGACGATGACGGTGTTGCCGATATCCCGCAGGTGCTTCAGGGTCCCGAGCAGGCGGTCGTTATCCCGCTGGTGCAGGCCAATGGACGGTTCGTCGAGGATGTACATGACGCCCACCAGGCCGGCGCCGATCTGGCTGGCAAGGCGGATACGCTGGGCTTCGCCGCCGGACAAGGTGTCTGCGCTGCGATCGAGGGTCAGGTAATCCAGCCCGACGTTCACCAGGAACTGCAGGCGCTCGCGGATTTCCTTGAGGATCTTGTCGGCGATCTCGCCTCGGCGCCCAGTGAGTTTCAAGCCGCCGAAATAATCGGTGGCATCGCCAATCGGCAAATTGGTGACCGCTGGCAGCGTCTTCTCTCCGACCCACACATGCCGCGCTTCGCGGCGCAAGCGGGTGCCGCGGCAATCGGGGCACGGCTGCGTGCTGAGGAACTTGGCCAGTTCTTCGCGCACGCTGGCCGATTCGGTCTCGCGGTAGCGCCGCTCCAGGTTTGGCACGATGCCTTCGAACGGGTGCGAGCGCTTGACGATATCGCCACGGTCGTTCAGGTATTTGAAGTCGACGTTCTGCGAGCCGCTGCCGTGCAGGATGAATTTCTGCTGGTCGGCGGGCAGCTCACTGAACGGCTTGTCCAGGCTGAACTTGTAATGGGCCGCCAGCGACCCGAGCATCTGGAAATAATAGACGTTGCGCCTGTCCCAGCCGCGTATCGCGCCCTCGGCCAGGGTCAGTTCGCCATTGACCAGGCGCTTGGTGTCGAAGAACTGCTTGACCCCCAGCCCGTCGCAGGTCGGGCAGGCGCCGGCCGGGTTGTTGAACGAGAACAGCTTGGGTTCCAGCTCGCTGATCGCATGGCCGCAGATCGGGCAGGCGAAGCGTGCGGAAAAGATCATCTCTTCACCGGGCTCGTCGTCCATCGGCGCCACCAGGGCGATGCCGTCGGCCAGCTTCAACGCTGTCTCGAAGGATTCGGCCAGGCGTTGCTGGAGATCGGCGCGGACCTTGAAGCGGTCCACCACCACATCGATCGAATGCTTCTTCTGTTTATCCAGCTTCGGCAGTTCGTCCAGCTCGCACAGTTTGCCGTTGACTCGCGCACGTACGAACCCCTGGGCGCGCAGTTCCTCGAAGACCATCAGGTGCTCGCCCTTGCGCTCGCGGATGACCGGCGCCAGGAGCATCAGCTTGCTGCCTTCGGGCTGGGCCAGCACCAGGTCGACCATCTGGCTGACGGTCTGGGCTTCCAGCGGAATGTCATGGTCGGGGCAGCGGGGGACGCCGACGCGTGCATAGAGCAGGCGAAGGTAGTCGTAGATCTCGGTGATCGTGCCGACCGTGGAACGGGGGTTGTGGGAGGTCGACTTCTGTTCGATGGAGATCGCCGGCGACAGGCCTTCGATGGTATCGACGTCGGGTTTTTCCATCATCGACAGGAACTGCCGTGCGTAGGCCGACAGCGATTCGACATAGCGTCGCTGGCCTTCGGCGTACAGGGTGTCAAAGGCCAGCGATGATTTGCCGGATCCGGACAGGCCGGTGATGACGATCAGCTTGTCCCGTGGCAGGGTCAGGTCGATGTTCTTCAGGTTGTGGGTACGGGCCCCACGAATCAGGATCTTGTCCAAAAGTGGCCTCGCTCGGCGGGCGTCGAAAACGTAGGAGTATACGGGTAAATACTGGATGGATACACACTATCAAGTGCCATACATGAAGACTGCGCGGCAAACGGTCGCCATATACCCCCTCAATCGATGGGACTGGTAGAATCCCCGCCGGTTCACACGAGGTTTTTCCATGCACGATCTCCACAGCGAACGCATGAGTAGCGGCGAGACCCGCGCGGCAAGCGGCCTGGCCCTGGTGTTCGCCTTTCGCATGCTGGGCATGTTCATGGTGCTGCCGGTTCTGGCGACCTATGGCATGGACCTGGCGGGCGCGACCCCGGCCCTCATCGGGCTGGCGATCGGCGCCTACGGCCTGACCCAGGCGATTTTCCAGATCCCTTTCGGGATCATTTCCGACCGTATCGGTCGCCGTCCGGTCATTTACCTGGGGCTGATCGTGTTCGCCCTCGGCAGCGTGCTGGCGGCGAACGCAGACTCGATCTGGGGCGTGATCGCCGGACGGATCCTACAAGGCGCGGGTGCTATTTCCGCCGCTGTCATGGCATTGCTGTCAGACCTGACCCGCGAACAGCATCGGACAAAAGCCATGGCGATGATCGGCATGACGATTGGCCTGTCGTTCGCTGTCGCCATGGTTATAGGACCGTTGTTGACGCGGGCTTTCGGTTTGTCGGGCCTGTTCCTCGCGACCGGGGCCATGGCGTTGGTAGGTGTGCTGATCGTGGCGTTTATCGTGCCGCGTTCTACCGGGCCGTTGCAGCATCGCGAATCCGGAGTCGCCCGCCAGGCGTTGATACCGACGCTCAAGCATCCTGACCTGCTGCGCCTGGACTTGGGCATCTTCGTACTCCATGCCATGCTGATGTCCAGCTTCGTGGCACTGCCACTGGCGCTGGTGGAAAAGGCCGGCCTGCCCAAAGAGCAGCACTGGTGGGTCTACCTGACGGCATTGCTGATTTCGTTCTTCGCGATGATTCCGTTCATCATCTATGGCGAGAAGCGACGCAAAATGAAACGAGTTTTACTCGGCGCCGTCGTGACGCTCATGCTCACTGAGCTATTCTTCTGGCAGTTTGGCGACAGCCTGCGAGCCTTGGTGATTGGCACGGTGGTGTTCTTCACCGCGTTCAATCTGCTGGAGGCGTCGCTGCCGTCGTTGATCAGCAAGGTTTCTCCGGCGGGCGGCAAGGGCACGGCGATGGGGGTCTATTCCACCAGCCAGTTCCTGGGTTCGGCACTGGGCGGCATCCTCGGCGGCTGGTTGTTCCAGCATGGCGGTTTGTCGGTTGTGTTCCTGGGATGTGCCGCGCTGGCTGCACTTTGGTTGGCCTTTGCTGTTACCATGCGCGAACCTCCGTATGTGACGAGCCTGCGCTTGCCGTTGTCGCCCGAAGCCATCCGCGAAGCAGGCCTGGCCGAGCGCCTCAGGGCCGTCGTGGGAGTAACCGATGCAGTGGTGGTCGCCGACGAGGCGGCCGTGTATATCAAACTGGACACCGAATTATTGGATCGTGCGACGCTTGAGCGCCTGGTGAACAACCCGGCCCCGGCAGCGTGCGAAGCCTAGGAGAACGTTATGGCCCGTGGGGTTAACAAAGTCATATTGGTCGGAACTTGCGGCCAGGATCCAGAAGTTCGCTACCTGCCTAACGGCAACGCCGTGACCAACCTGAGCCTGGCGACCAGCGAACAATGGACCGACAAGCAAACCGGCCAGAAGGTCGAGAAGACCGAATGGCACCGCGTGTCGATGTTCGGCAAAGTGGCTGAGATCGCCGGTGAATACCTGCGCAAGGGTTCGCAGGTCTACATCGAAGGCAAGCTGCAGACCCGCGAGTGGGAAAAAGACGGCATCAAGCGCTACACCACCGAAATCGTGGTCGACATGCAAGGCACCATGCAATTGCTCGGTGGCCGTCCGCAAGGCGACCAGCAACAAGGTGGCAACAACTACCAGCAGTCGGCTCCGCGCCAGCAAGCCCCACGTCCGCAGTCGGCGCCACAGCCACAACGCGAGCGCCCGGCTCCGCAACAGGCCGCGCCACAACCGGCTCCGGATTTCGACAGCTTTGATGACGATATTCCGTTCTAGGATTCAGTGGTATCAGTCGATGAGGCTCCTCGCTCACTGAAACTTCAAGTTCGATAAAAAACCCTCTTCGCTGCAAAGCCAGGAGGGTTTTTTTCGCTTTGTGTAAAACCGCGAATCAATCAGTCATAAATAATCTTCTGATAGACCGGCGTCTGCTTGGCGCTGTGCTTGATGCGCCGCACCGAGTTGCCGGTGATAAGGTGCCCACCAAGAAGAAGGTTGCCACAAGGCGATCGCGGTTCGAAGAGCTGCTGCCTCAAGACCCTTATCGCCTCTGCGCCCAATTCATCGCGGGGCACGTGAAGCGTGGTGAGCGGTATATCGTTGATGTCCGCCAGGTTGAACCCGTCCATGCTCATGACCGAAACATCGTGAGGAACCTTCAAACCAGCATTCTGCAGCGCTTTCACGGCCCCGGCTGCCATGAAGTCACCCCCGGCGAGGATGGCAGTCGGTCGGTCGTCGGGCGCGCAGTTTTCCATGAAGGCTGCTACCCGTGTTTCAGATTCAGCACTGCCAAAACCTTCGGCAACCAATAGGTGTTTTGCTTCGACAAATTCGAGATTCTGCTCCTTCCATCCATCACGGATTCCACGTATTCGCAGATCCATCGTGTACCGCCTGAGACACTGGAGGGTCAGGACATTTCGGTGCCCCATCTGGAATAGATAATTGATCGAATAATGGCCAATTAAAAAGTGGTCGGGCGATATCGAGGGCAGGCGCATGCTGCGATCAATGCAGTTGATCAGCACCGTCGGTTTGCTGAGATCGGCCGCCAGTTGGTGTATATGCGGATCATCAATGCCTATCAGGATCGCCGCACCGGTGTCCTTCTGATTCATCTTTTCGAGAAACAGCAAGGCGTCGCTGTCGACCTCTTCAAGCTCGCAGTAGCGGACTCGGACATCATGGTGCGCGACCGCCTGCGTGATGCCCTGGATGACTTTGTAATAGAAGATATCCGAGCGGACGTTGAAGGCCCGCGAGGGCGCGAAGATGGTTAGCCCATTGAGCAGGAAGCGACCATTGGCGAGGTCTTCCATCACGCCCTGCTGCCGCGCCGCCGCCAATACTTTTTCTCTCGTGGCCGGGCGGGTATTTGCTTTGCCGGCGAGCACCCGCGATACCGTCGCGATGGACAGGCCGGTCTGTGCCGCAATTTCGGCAATGCGTAATTTCCCCACCGTGACTAATCCATTGAGACAATTTATGTAAAGGCTTTCATAGCAGAAAAGAGCCACCGAACCTAGTGTCCTTGGGTTTCTGACTGGCGGCTGGAGCGAAGCATGTAAATTTATACACGCTCGCTTCTGTACGAACGATAAGCCGTTGCCATAGCGTCAAGCCTCAATAAAAACAAAACGCCGGACAATCCGGCGACAGGCGAAGAATTGATGACTATCGATATCGCACGCAATGCTCGACTTTCGGCCAAGCTTAAATTCATCCC
Source organism: Pseudomonas agronomica (assembly GCF_025917275.1). Lineage (GTDB taxonomy): Bacteria > Pseudomonadota > Gammaproteobacteria > Pseudomonadales > Pseudomonadaceae > Aquipseudomonas > Aquipseudomonas agronomica. Next base: position 5,602 of record NZ_JAOSHO010000174.1, read on the forward strand.
GCATCTGCGTTGGTGGATGCTGTCCCTGTTTTTGCTCGGCGTCACCGTCAACTATATAACCCGCAACTCCTTGGGCATCCTGGCGCCGGAACTAAAGACCACGTTCAGCATGTCGACTGAACAGTACTCGTGGGTAGTCGCCTCGTTTCAACTGGCCTATACCGTTTTCCAACCTATCTGTGGGTGGCTGATCGATGCGATCGGGCTCAAGCTCGGCTTCGTGGTATGCGCCGTCGTATGGTCAGTGATGTGCCTGCTTCATGCCGGGGCTGCAAGTTGGGTCCATCTGGCGATCCTGCGTTTTTTCATGGGCGCTTCGGAGGCCGCGGCCACACCGGCCAATGCCAAGGCGATAGGGGACTGGTTTCCAAAAAAGGAACGACCTGTCGCTGCGGGCTGGGCGGGGGTTGGCTTTTCCCTGGGGGCGATGCTCGCGCCTCCCATCATCTACCTCGCCCATGTATCCCTGGGCTGGCAGGGCGCATTCCTGATTTCCGGGGGGATCGGCCTGATTTGGGCCGCCGTCTGGGCGTGGCTCTACCACGCCCCCGATATCCACCCGCGCTTATCGCCCGATGAGTTGAAGCATATCCAACAAGACGGCGAAAAAATCGGCCAGCAAATGCCCTTTTTCAAGGCGCTGAAAAAGATTGGTCGGGACAAGCGATTCTACGGTATCGCGCTTCCTGCCTTCATGGCAGAGCCGGCATGGGCCGTCATGAGTTTCTGGGTGCCGCTGTATCTGGCCAACGAAAGAGGAATGGACCTCAAGCAAATCGTACTGTTTGCCTGGGTGCCGTTTCTGGCGGCGGATCTGGGCAGTATCGCCAGCGGTTATCTATCACGCGCTTACCACCGATTTTTCAAATGCACCCGGGTGAACTCGATTGTCGCCAGTTCAATCACCGGCGCGTTCCTGATGTTTTCGCTCGCCGTGATGACACAGGTGAAAGACCCCTATGTTGCGATAGCGCTTATTTCGCTTGGCGGTTTTGGCCATCAGATTATTTCCTGCATGTTGAGCGCACTGGTCGTCGAAACGTTTGATCGGGATGAGTTGGCGACGGTGAACGGAATGCGCGGTTCATGCGCCTGGATTGCCAGCTTCCTTTTCTCGCTGATCATCGGCGTCAGCGTGGACAAGATAGGATTCAACCCATTGTTCATTGCGATGGGGCTCTTTGATTTTATAGGTGCGTTTTTCATGATTTTGTTTATCGCGGACCGAGCGTCCAAATCCAAAGCGGTGCGTGCACAATGAAGTCACTTAAAGTCTGGACGCTACAGGCCCAGGAAAAAGGCTACGTCGAGCTCCTGGTCGAGGGCCGGCATCTCTTCAGGATCCATATCCTCGAAGACGGTTTGGCGCGTGTCCTGCTCATGCGGGCTGGCGCGTTGGCGCTGGATCGGACCTGGAGCATCGCGCCCCGGGAGGATGTTGCCTGGGAAGGCCGGGCCCGCGAGTCGTTGGCGGATTTCTCTTTGCCCACGTATCGGGTCGAAGAGTGTCAGGATCGGTTGGTACTCACGACCAAAAAACTACGCATCACGGTGAATCAACCGCTGTGGCTACAGTGGGAATACCATGATGGCGAGGACTGGAGGCCGTTGGTCTCGGATCGGCCTACCGGAGCCTATACGCTTGATGCTCATGGTGAAGGCCTGGAGCATTACCAGCTTCGCGCGCCGGAACATCGCTATTACGGGCTCGGTGAAAAAACCGGCGATTTGAATCGCGCCGGCAAACGTTTTGAAATGCGTAACCTGGATGCAATGGGTTATGACGCGGCGAGCACCGACCCGTTGTACAAGCATATTCCCTTTGTCATCACGCACCAGGAGCACGCCAGCTTCGGGATGTTTTATGACAACCTGAACACCAGCCTGTTTGATCTGGGAAACGAGCTGGATAACTATCACCGACCCTATCGTCGGTACAAGGCGGATGCCGGTGACCTCGACTACTGGGTACTTGCAGGCCCCCGCGTGCTGGATGTGACGAAGGCTTTCGTTCGCCTGACCGGACGCACCTTGTTCCTGCCTAAATGGAGCCTGGGCTATAGCGGCTCAACCATGCGTTATACCGATGCCGATAATGCCCAGGAACAGTTGCTGGAATTTCTTGAACTGTGCCGTCAGCACGATATTCCCTGCGACTCTTTTCAGCTGTCATCCGGGTACACCTCCATTGGCGAAAAACGCTATGTGTTCAACTGGAACCGTGAAAAGGTCCCGGACCCCAAGGCGCTTGCCCAGGCCTACCGTGATGCCGGCGTCAGGCTGATCGCCAACATAAAGCCATGCCTGCTGCAGGACCACCCGCGCTACGCCGAGGTTGCCCATCAAAAGATGTTCGTTCGCGACTCTGAGCAGGACGTGCCAGAGCGGTCGGTGTTCTGGGACGATGAGGGCTCTCATCTGGACTTCACCAACCCGGACGCTGTCGGTTGGTGGCAGTCAAATGTCACATCACAGCTGTTGGAACTGGGCATTGAATGCACGTGGAACGATAACAATGAATTCGAAGTGTGGGACGGTGAGGCGCGCTGTCATGGCTTCGGGCGCGAGATAGCGATCAAACATATCCGGCCCGTCATGGCATTGCTGATGATGAGAGCGTCCTTAGAGGCACAACAGCGGTTTTCACCATCAGAACGGCCCTACCTTATTTCACGTTCAGGGTGTGCCGGCATGCAGCGCTATGTCCAGACCTGGAGCGGTGACAACCGGACCCACTGGAAAACACTTCGCTACAACACTCGCATGGGCCTGGGCATGAGCCTGTCGGGGTTGTACAACGTGGGTCATGATGTCGGTGGGTTCTCGGGTAATAAACCGGATCCTGAGCTGTTTGTCCGTTGGGTCCAGAATGGCGTGATGCATCCGCGCTTCACCATTCACTCCTGGAACGACGATGGCACCGTCAATGAGCCATGGATGCATCCTTCGGTCACCGATGCGGTCCGTGACGCGATCAGGCTCAGATACCGGTTGATGCCTTATGTCTACACCTTGCTGTGGCAAGCCAGTCACGAAGACGAGCCCATACTGCGACCTACGTTTCTTGATCACGAGCATGACCCTCAAACGTTCAAGGAAAACGACGAATTCCTTCTTGGCCGGGACGTCCTCGTCGCCAGCGTCGTAGAGCAGGGCGCACGCGATCGCGAGGTATGGCTACCCCTGAATGCGACAGGCTGGTGCGACTGGCACACCGGTGACTGGTACGAGGGCGGCCAATACGTTTCCCTGGATGCGCCGTTGGAACGTTTGCCCTTGTTGGTGCGAGGGGGGGCTGGGATACCGACCGGTGAATGCCACAAGCTTAACGATCCCGCCCTTGATCGGCGTCGCGAGCTGGTGATTTTTCCTGCACCTTCAGGCACCTCCAGCGGCGTGTTATTTGAAGATGACGGCATCAGTCATGACTGGAAAGATGGAGGCTGCCTGGTGATCCGATGGACCGTTGAATATGGTCTGGACTTCATTGATTTGACGATCGCTAAAACAGGGGATTTTCGTCCGGCGTGGGAACAGCTTGAGGTGGCCTTGAAGGTCGCGGATGGGAGAGCCTTGAGAATCAATGGCCGTAGCGGCACCGCTTTGAAGTTGGCCGACATTCCGGAGCATCAATAACTTCATTGATTCCTTGGGAAATCTTGCCCTCCCGGTCCAGGAGGGCATACCCACGGGCTCACAAATCCAGATCCAACAGCTCCTGCATCCTCTCGCCAATCGACTGCGTCAACCACGCGGCATGGAACGCCATTTCCGTCACCGTGATGGCCACCCGGAACCGACGGGTAATCTGCTTGCCGTCCGCCCCGGCGTAGCCCACATCAAAGTGATTCACGTTGCCGAAAGTGGTCAAGGTATAGGGCTTGATGTAATCGATGGCACTGTAGGGCACGCATTCTCTGGTGGTTTGCCGGGCAGGGCGGCGCTGGG
>NZ_JAOSHO010000175.1 GCF_025917275.1 Pseudomonas agronomica
TTTGGATTTGTCGCTCTGCGAGGAAAGTTCGTGCAGGTGACGGCGCGACAACGCGAGGAACCGCGGGGTAGGGCCCACGTCTTCGTACAGCGGATCGCCTTCTTCATCGGTGGCCACCACCTGCGATCCCTTGACGTAGGGGAAGCTGGCTTCCAACTCTTCCAGTGCCGCGCCGATGAGCTCGCCGAGCAGTTCTTCGGGGTGGCGCTTGGGGTACATGTCGCAGATGGCCGCCAGGCGTGCCGCAGCCTCGACGTCGAGATGAATCGTGTAGCCGGTCTGGGTCAGGCGACCCTTGGCGTTTTCTTCCCAATGCTGGGCAAGCTCACGGATTTTCATGATGACCTCAATAGCCCTGCTTTTGGCGGGCGCGATAGTGACAAGCCGTCGTGTGGCTTATCCATGAGACTAGCTTTGCCTGACAAGGTTTAAAGTCCCTTCGTCGCTTGTCATTAACGCCGGGCATCGGCACTCTCTCCTACAAAGCTGTCCGGACCTTTTTGCTGGAGAACTGCTGATGACCGATATCGATGCCCGCTTGCGCGAGGACGTCCACCTGCTCGGCGAGCTGCTGGGCAACACCATTCGCGACCAGTACGGGGACACCTTTCTCGACAAGATCGAGCAGATCCGCAAGGGCGCCAAGGCCGACCGCCGTGGTTCCATGGACGCCGAGCTGAGCGCCAGCCTCAACCAGTTGAGCGAGGATGAACTGCTGCCGGTGGCGCGGGCGTTCAACCAGTTTCTCAACCTGGCCAACATCGCCGAGCAATACCAGTTGATTCATCGGCGCGAAGAATCCAAGCCTGCACCGTTCGAGGCCCGGGTACTGCCCGAGCTGCTGGCGCGCCTGCGTGCCGAAGGCCACAGCGCTGAATCGCTGGCCAGGCAATTGGGCCGGCTGGACATCGAACTGGTTCTCACCGCCCACCCCACCGAAGTCGCCCGGCGCACCCTGATCCAGAAATACGATGCCATTGCCGCGCAACTGGCGGCCCAGGATCACCGCGACCTCACCAGCGCCGAGCGCGCGCAAATCCACCAGCGTTTGCAGCGGTTGATCGCCGAAGCCTGGCACACCGAAGAAATCCGCCGCACCCGGCCCACGCCCGTGGACGAGGCCAAGTGGGGCTTTGCAGTGATCGAGCATTCGCTGTGGCACGCCATCCCCAATTACCTGCGCAAGGCCGACCAGGCCCTGCACGCCGCCACCGGGCTGCGCTTGCCCCTGGAGGCCGCACCGATCCGCTTTGCCTCGTGGATGGGCGGCGACCGCGACGGCAACCCGAACGTCACCGCTGCGGTCACGCGCGAAGTGCTGCTGTTGGCGCGTTGGATGGCGGCGGACCTTTATCTGCGTGATGTCGATCACCTGGCGGCGGACCTGTCCATGCAAAAGGCCAGCGATGCCTTGCGCGCCCAGGCCGGGGAGAGTGCCGAACCCTATCGCGCAGTACTCAAGCAATTGCGTGAACGCCTGCGGGCGACCCGCAACTGGGCCCAGGCCTCGCTGAAAGCCACGACGCCGGCCACCGCCGAGGTACTGCAGAACAACCGCGAGCTGCTCGATCCGTTGGAGTTGTGCTACCAGTCCCTGCACGAATGCGGCATGGGTGTGATTGCTGACGGGCCGCTGCTCGATTGCCTGCGCCGCGCGGTGACCTTCGGACTGTTCCTCGTGCGCCTCGATGTGCGGCAGGATTCGACGCGCCACTCGATGGCCATGACCGAGATCACCGATTATCTCGGTCTTGGGCGTTATGAAGACTGGAACGAAGAGCAGCGCATCCGTTTCCTGCTGGACGAGCTGAATAACCGTCGCCCCTTGTTGCCGCCGCATTTCAAACCGTCGGCGGACACCGGCGAAGTCCTCGCCACTTGCCGGGAAGTCGCGGCGGCGCCTGCGGCGTCCCTGGGTTCCTACGTGATCTCCATGGCCGGCGCGGCTTCCGATGTGCTGGCGGTGCAGCTGTTGCTCAAGGAAGCCGGCGTGCTGCGGCCGATGCGGGTGGTGCCGCTGTTCGAAACCCTTGCCGACCTGGACAACGCCGGGCCGGTGATGGAGCGTCTTTTGTCGCTGCCAAGCTATCGCGCGCGCCTGCAAGGGCCTCAGGAAGTGATGATCGGCTATTCCGATTCGGCCAAGGACGCCGGGACCACGGCGGCGGCCTGGGCGCAATATCGGGCCCAGGAGCGCTTGGTGGATATCTGCCGGGAGCAGCAAGTCGAACTGCTGCTGTTCCATGGTCGCGGGGGCACGGTGGGCCGTGGCGGTGGCCCGGCGCACGCGGCGATCCTGTCCCAGCCGCCGGGTTCGGTGGCCGGTCGGTTCCGCACCACCGAACAGGGCGAAATGATTCGTTTCAAATTTGGCCTGCCGGACATCGCCGAACAGAACCTCAACCTTTATCTCGCTGCGGTGTTGGAAGCGACCTTGTTGCCACCGCCGCCGCCCACGCCAGAGTGGCGTCATTTGATGGACGAGCTGGCCGCCGATGGCGTCAGTGCCTACCGCGCCGTGGTGCGGGAAAATCCGCAATTCGTCGAGTACTTCCGCCAGTCCACGCCGGAACAGGAATTGGGTCGGCTGCCCCTGGGCAGTCGTCCGGCCAAGCGCCGCGCCGGTGGTATCGAGAGCCTGCGGGCGATTCCGTGGATCTTCGGCTGGACCCAGACCCGCCTGATGCTGCCCGCCTGGCTCGGTTGGGAAGCTGCCCTGGGCAAGGCGTTGGAGCGGGGCGAGGGTAAGTTGCTCGGGCAGATGCGCGAGCAGTGGCCGTTCTTCCGTACCCGCATCGACATGCTGGAGATGGTGCTGGCCAAGGCCGACGCCGACATTGCCCAGTCCTACGATGAACGTCTGGTGGAGCCGGCACTGCTGCCGTTGGGCGAGCATTTACGCGACCTATTGTCGCAGGCGTGCTCGGTGGTCCTGGGGTTGACCGGCCAGTCGCAGCTACTGGCACATAGCCCAGACACGCTGGAATTCATTCGCTTGCGCAACACTTACCTCGACCCGTTGCACCTGTTGCAGGCCGAACTGTTGGCTCGTTCGCGGCAGCAGGACGTTGCCCAGGGCAGCCCCGTGGAACAGGCGTTGCTGGTGTCTGTGGCAGGGATCGCCGCCGGTTTGCGCAACACCGGCTGACGGCGGGTCGTTGCACGAAACAGCTCGCCCGGTTCGTCCGGGCGTAGCCGTTTGCGGGGAAGGGCAGGTCGACCAGGCGACAGTTTGTTGCCCGGTTGCGACTCTCGCCACCTCATACAAAGGTCGCGTCGGGCGCGGGTTCCTCCGACTTTCGGCGGCTTGTGTGGCTGGGGCCTGCTGTGTATCTTGAGCAGCCTTTGACCGTTTGGGCGGTCACGATCCTGTTTTTCGAAGATTGGCCCCACGAGGCGAATCCGAGCGTTTTACATAAAAAAATTGAGGAGCACATCGATGCGCGTCATTCTGCTGGGAGCTCCCGGGGCCGGTAAAGGTACTCAGGCAAAGTTCATCACCGAGAAATTCGGTATCCCGCAAATCTCCACCGGCGACATGCTGCGTGCCGCGGTCAAGGCTGGCACCCCATTGGGCGTTCAAGCCAAGAGCATCATGGATGCCGGCGGCCTGGTGTCGGATGACCTGATCATCGCCCTGGTCAAGGATCGCATCGCTCAACCGGACTGCGCCAATGGCTTCCTGTTCGACGGTTTCCCGCGCACCATTCCCCAGGCTGAAGCCCTGGTGACTGCCGGTGTGGAGCTCGATCACGTGGTTGAAATCGCGGTAGATGACGAAGAAATCGTCCAGCGCATTGCCGGCCGTCGCGTTCACGAAGCATCCGGTCGTGTCTATCACACCGTCTACAACCCGCCAAAGGTCGCCGGCAAGGACGACGTGACTGGCGACGAGCTGGTGCAGCGCAAGGACGACACCGAAGAAACCGTGCGTCATCGCCTGTCGGTCTACCATTCCCAGACCAAGCCGCTGGTGGACTTCTACCAGAAGCTGTCCGCTGCCCAGGGCAAGCCGAAGTACAGCCACATCCCGGGCGTTGGCTCGGTCGATGCGATCACCGGCAAGGTGCTTGAAGCGCTGAGCTGAAAAGTCTGATCAGCTGCATCAACTACGGCCCGCTTGCGGGCCGTAGTTGTTTATACTGGCGCACTTTTTTTCCACCTGATTTACGGACACATCGATGAGCACCTTGCTGGCCCTGGACACCGCGACCGAAGCTTGCTCCGTTGCCTTGCTGCACGACGGCAAGGTCACGAGCCATTACGAGGTGATCCCGCGTTTGCACGCGCAGAAGTTGCTGCCGATGATCCAGCAGTTGCTGAGCGACGCCGGGACGACCTTGCAAGCGGTTGACGCGATTGCCTTTGGCCGTGGGCCGGGTGCGTTCACCGGCGTGCGGATCGCCATTGGCGTCGTGCAGGGCTTGGCCTTTGCCCTGGAACGTCCGGTATTGCCGGTGTCGAACCTGGCGGTGCTGGCCCAGCGTGCCTTGCGCGAACACGGCGCGCGCCAGGTGGCGGCTGCCATCGATGCGCGCATGGACGAGGTGTACTGGGGCTGCTATCGCGAAACCAACGGCGAGATGCGTCTGGTGGGCCGTGAAGCGGTATTGCCACCTGAATCGGCGGCGTTGCCGGATGAGACGAGTGGTGATTGGTTCGGTGCCGGTACCGGGTGGGGTTATGGCGAGCGGATCGGCACCAGCGTTGTCGGCCAGGATGCGTCGATGCTGCCCCATGCCGAAGACCTGCTGGCGCTGGCACGCTTCGCTTGGGAGCGCGGCGAGGCCATTGCGGCCGATGAGGCGCAGCCGGTTTACCTGCGGGACAAGGTCGCAACGCCTAAGTCCGAACGGCTCTGACCTCATTTCAAGCAAACTTGCTCTCGCTCGGCTCTGTAGGAGCTGGCGTAGCCTGCGATCTTTTGATCTTGATCTTTGAGACGCAATTGACTGGCACAAGATCGCAGCCTCGTTGCACTCGGCAGCTCCTACAGGCGCAGCCCAGCGGGAGCAAGCACCCTCGCCACAAAGGCGTTCGGTTACCTTGGAGCCGGTGTTCCCAAATTCATTTGCGCCTGCATAAGTCACACCCAACCTTGCCAGTCGTCACTTTTTCAGCCCGTTTTTAAACCTTTTTGACTTTATGTGTTCTAGTTATCACTTGCGCATTTGCGCGGCTGTGAATGTGCCGCTAAATTGCCATCATTGATACCGAGCATTTTTGTCATGCGTATAGACGGCGTTTCATCCCAGTCCTATCCCATCAAGCGTCGGCCTCGTGCGGGTAAAGCTGCCGAGCCCGAAACCTTCGATGACATCGATGGCGACCTGGAACTTCCGTCCGAAGAGCAACTGGCCGCCCGTGCCGCCAAAGCTTCTGCGCAGCGCCTGAGCAATCTTCCCGCCCGTCAGCAAGACATGCTGTATCACCGCGCCATGAGCCGCAGTGTCGCCACGGCCCTTGCCAGTTATTTGAGCACTGCCGGTTTTGTCGACTGGGATATGGAAGTGCTGGGGCTCGACCTCTACATCTGATGCGGTTGCCTTATTACCTCGGCTGCCCGTCCTGGAGCGAAAACGCCTGGCGCGATTATCTTTATCCCCAGGACGCCAAGAGCTCTGACTTCCTGAATCTCTATAGCCAGGTTTTCAACGCCGTGGAAGGCAACACGACCTTCTATGCGAGCCCGTCTACGGCCACCGTCCAACGCTGGGCGGAGATCATGCCAGAGCATTTTCGTTTCACCGCCAAGATCCCCGGCGATATCAGCCATGGCGGTGATTTGCGCGAACACCTGACCGCCACCGAAACCTTCGTTCAGTTGCTCAGCCCGCTGGGCGAGCGGGTCTCGCCGTTCTGGCTGCAGTTGTCCAAGGCGTTCACGCCCAATCGGTTGCAGGAACTGGCGGCCTTCATCGACGCGTTCCCGCGACCGTTGGCCGTCGAGGTCCGTCACGATGAGTTCTTCGCCAAGGGCGATGCCGAGCGCCAGCTCAATCGCCTGTTGCTCGATCGCGGCGTGGAACGTATCTGCCTCGATCCGCGGGGTTTGTTCAGCTGTGCTTCGACCGATCCTTCAGTGATCCATGCCCAATACAAAAAGCCACGAGTGCCTACGCGGCCGGCGGCGTTCACCCAATGCCCACAGGTGCGCTTCGTCGGCCATCCCGTGGTGGAAGCCAACGAGCCGTTCCTGACGCCTTGGGTTGCGAAAATCGCCGAGTGGATCGAAGAAGGGCGCACGCCGTACATGTTCCTGCACACCGCCGACAACCTCCTGGCGGCAAAACTCGCGATGCACTTTCACAGTCGCTTGATGAGCCGTTTGCCTGGCTTGCCGGCCTTGCCTGAGCTATATAGAGAACCCGCCGCCGAGCAACTGGGTTTGCTCTGAGGCGATCTCTTCCCTAGTTCAGGAGCGACTTTCATGGATGCACAAACCCGGCGAGCCCAGGCGTTCAAGGCCTTGCACGAGCGTGAAGGGGCGTTTGTCATTCCCAATCCGTGGGATGCCGGCTCGGCCAAGATGCTCGCCACCCTTGGCTTCGAAGCCTTGGCCACGACCAGTGCCGGCTACGCTTTTTCCCTGGCGAGACCCGATGGTGGGCTGGCCCTGGATGACACGTTGGCCAACGTGCGAGCGATCGTGGCGGCCACGGATTTGCCAGTGGCTGTCGACTTGGAAAATGGCTTTGCCGATGCGCCCGAAGAATGTGCCCGCAGCCTGCTGCGCGCGGCAGAAGCCGGGGCAGTGGGGGGCTCGATCGAAGACGCGACCGGGCGTCCGGACAGTCCGATCTATTGCTTCGACCACGCAGTGGCGCGCGTCAAGGCTGCGGCCGACGCGGTGCGCAGCTTGCCGTTCCCGTTCCTGCTGACCGCCCGGGCGGAGAATTTCCTGCACGGCAAGCCCGACCTGGACGACACAGTCCGACGCCTGAAGGCCTTCGCCGACGCAGGCGCCGACGTGCTCTACGCTCCGGGGTTGAGCAGCGCCGAACAGGTCCTCGCGGTGGTCCGGGCCGTGGCGCCCAAGCCGGTGAATGTGCTGATGTCCGGTGCGCTGGACCTCACCGTGGCACAGTTGAGCGAACTGGGCGTCAAGCGCATCAGCGTCGGATCGGCCCTGGCATTGGCGGCCTACGGCGAGTTCTTCCGCGCCGCCGAGGAAATCCAGCAACAGGGCACGTTCACCTTCACCCGTCGCTCGATGCCGTTCAGTCAGGCCAATCAATTATTCAAGGGTTGATGCCCGAGGCGTTGTCGTGCGGTTTTTCAAAGTGTTGATGGTATTGGCGCTGGTTGCTGGCGCTGCGGTATTTGGGGTTTGGCGCGGCTGGCTGCCGGTGCCGCCGCAATGGAATCCCTGGGCGCCGTTGGACGTCAACGTCCCGCCGAACCTGCTGACCCGCTACAAGCTGATGGCCCTGCGCAACGACCCGCAACTGTGCGACCAGGCGCTTGCGACGTCAGGGCTTCGCACCGCTCGCCAGGCGGACAGCGGCGCCAACACGACGTGTCCGTTGACCAATGTGTTGCGGGTGCAGGGCGGCGAGGTGGCATTGAGCAGCAGCTTCCTGGCCAGCTGCCCGCTGGCCGTGGCCTTCGCGTTGTTCGAGCGCCATGCGCTGCAGCCGGCGGCAACGGCGGTCTATGGGCAGAAGGTCACGCGGGTCGATCACTTGGGCAGCTTTGCCTGTCGCAATATGTACGGTCGTGAAAGCGGCGCGCGCAGCCAGCATGCCACCGCCAGCGCGCTCGACATCGCCGGGTTTCGCCTGGCCGATGGGCGCGCGGTCAGCGTGCTCAAGGACTGGTCGAAGGACAACACCGATGCGCAGTTCCTGCGGCAGGTGCGCGACGGCGCCTGCGACATGTTCAGTGTGGTGTTGAGTCCGGACTACAACGCGGCGCACCGCAACCATTTTCATCTGGATGTCGGGCCGTGGTGGATCTGTCGGTAAGAATCAGGCGGCGATGCGCAGGTTATGCAGCACGATCGGCCGTGCCCAGCGAGTGTCGAAATCGAGTTGTTTCTGTTGTGCCACCAATTCCTCTTCCGGAAACGGCGGGAACGGCTTGTCCAGCAGGTCGAGTTCGAACTCGGCAATCGGCAGGTGCAACGGACGCGGTTGTGGTGCAGGGCCCGGTTCTGGCAGGGGTTGGCCGGCGGTGAGAACGATCGGGCGAACCCAGTTGCTCTCGAAGGTCTGCTGCTTTTGCTGGGCGACGATTTCTTCCGGCGGGAAGGGTGGGAACGGCTTGTCCAGCAAGTCCAGTTCGAATTCGGCGATCGGCAGGAACAACGGCTCGGGCGGCTTGACCTGGATTTCAGTCACGTCGCAGGTGCGCTGGCTGACGATGTGGTCCAGCAGTTCGGCGCCGAGGGTCGGTTCAACCGCTTCATCGAGGGCGACTGGCTGGTAGCTGCCAGGCGCCGGTGCGTTTTCACCCAACTGATCGGCCAGGGCCCGGGCGAAAAAATCCTGCCACAGGTGACTGACGCCGCTCAGTGCTTGGGTGTTACGCAGGCTGTAATCGCCGTAAGGGGAGATAACGCCTATCGATGTGGATTGAATGTCTGACATTTTTCTCGGTCGACGCTCAGCTCTGGCAAAATGCCGTTCACCGTTGTTATCGGCCGTTTTTGCCGATCCTTAATTTTTTGAGCGTGTTTTCATGATTGAGCAACCCGCGGCCTGCCGCATCCACGTCGAGGCCCTGGCCCCGGCCTTTCAGGCGCACGCCGAGCAATGGGCCGAGCGGCTTGGCCTGCCGTTGCAAGTGGACGATGGCGAGTTTGCCTTGCAGGTTGGCGAGCAGGGTTTGCAATTGCAGCAATTGGGACCTGATGCGCCGGGGCCGGTGCGGGTGGATTTCGTCGAGGGAGGCGCGGCCCATCGTCGGTTGTACGGCGGCGGCAGCGGCCAGATGATCGCCAAGGCCGTCGGTGTCGCCCAGGGTGTGCGTCCTCGGGTACTTGATGCGACGGCTGGGCTGGGCAAGGACGCGTTCGTGCTGGCGAGCCTGGGCTGCGAAATGAACCTGATCGAGCGCCAGCCGTTGATCGGCGCCTTGCTGGAAGATGGCCTGGCCCGTGGCGCGGAGGACTTCGACGTGGCGCCGATCGTGGCGCGGATGCGCTTGCTCAAGGGCAACTCCATCGAGGTGATGCGCAACTGGGAAGGCGAGCCGCCCCAGGTAATCTACCTGGACCCGATGTTCCCTCATCGGGAGAAAACTGCCCTGGTTAAGAAGGAGATGCGCTTGTTCCGCCCGCTGGTGGGCGATGACAATGACGCACCGGCGCTGCTGGCTGCGGCCTTGGCGCTGGCGACCCACCGGGTGGTGGTCAAGCGTCCGCGCAAGGCGCCTTGCATCGAAGGGCCGAAGCCGAGCCATGGGTTGGAGGGCAAGTCCAGTCGTTACGACATCTATCCCAAGAAAGCGCTCAAGGCTTGAGACCGAGGCGCCTGCATCGCGAGCAAGCTCGCTCCCAC
>NZ_JAOSHO010000176.1 GCF_025917275.1 Pseudomonas agronomica
GTGGGAGCGAGCTTGCTCGCGATGCGGTGGGTCTGCGGGCATTGATGTTGGACGTATCGCCGTCATCGCGAGCAGGCTCGCTCCCACAAGGGGTTTTGGTGGCTATGAAATAGGGTTCAACGCTGGCTATGCCACGCAGCCAACAACCCCGGCAGTTCGGTCAGGCTGCGGATCTCTGCGTCGGGGGCGTGATCGGCGTCCCAGGTCTTGCCCGTCGGGTTGAACCACACCGCGCGCAGGCCGGCCTGTTGGGCGCCGGCGATATCGTCGCCCGGGTGATCGCCGATGTGCACGGCGGTTTGCGCCGTTGCGCCGCCGCGTTGCAAGGCTTCGTGGAACAGCCGGGCGTCAGGCTTGGCGATGCCGATGTCTTCGGCACACAAGGCAAACTTGAAGTAGTCGGCCAGCCCGAGGCGACGCACATCGGCGTTGCCGTTGGTGACGACGCCAAGGGCGAACTGGTTGGCGAGGATTTCCAGGGTCGGCTCGACGTCGGGAAAGACCTCCAGTTGATGCCGGGCATGCAGGAATGCCTCGAATCCCTGGTCTGCCAACTCCGAGGCTCGCCACTGGTCATAACCGGCGTCTTGCAGCGCCCGGAACAGCACGCGCCGGCGCAGTGCACTGATGCGGTGCTTGAGGTTGGGCTCTTCGCTGAGCACTTGCGCGCGGATCGCCCACAGGCGCTCCACCGGGAAATCGCCCAGGTCGGGCGCGTTGTCGGTCAGCCATTGGCGTAATACGGCTTCGGCGCTGGCGATCACCGGGGCGGTGTCCCACAGCGTGTCGTCCAGGTCGAAAGTGATGAGCTCGATGGTCATGATTCGTCGCCCTTGATGCGTTTGGCCCTGGGGTGGGCACTGTCATAGACCGTCGCCAGGTGCTGGAAATCCAGGTGGGTATAGATCTGGGTGGTCTTGATGTCCGAGTGGCCGAGCAATTCCTGGACGGCGCGCAGGTCCTGGGAAGATTCCAGCAGATGGCTGGCGAAGGAATGCCTGAGCATGTGCGGGTGCAGGTTTTGCCCCAGCTCACGTTCGCCGGCGGCCTTGACCCGCAGTTGGATTGTCCGCGGGCCCAGGCGTCGGCCCTGCTGGCTGATGAACACCGCGTCATCCACAGGATTGGCCAACGCTCGCAGCGTCAACCACAACTCGAGGGCTTCACGGGCCTTGCGGCCGATGGGTAGCAGGCGGGTCTTGCTGCCCTTGCCGAGCACCTGGACCATGCCGTCGGCCAGGTCCAGTTGGTCCAGGTTCAGCCCCGTCAGCTCCGAAAGTCGCAAGCCGGAGGAGTAGAAGAGTTCGAGGATGGCCTGGTCCCGTCGCGCCATGAAATCATCCTCGACGGCGCCGTCCAGCAATTGCAGGGCGCGGTCGGTGTCGAGGGTCTTCGGCAGGCGGCGTTCGCCTTTGGGCGGCGCCAGGCCGGTGGCCGGGTCGTGATCGCACAGGCCTTCGCGGTTCAGGTATTGGTACAGGCCACGCACCGCCGACAACAGTCGCGCCAGGCTGCGGGAGGATTGCCCCTGCTGGTGCAGGCGGGCGACGAGGCTGCGCAGGCGCTGGATGTCGAGGCTCGACCAGGTGTCGATGTTCTGCTTCTGGCACCAGCCGAGCACTTTTTCCAGGTCGCGGCGGTAGGCCGACAAGGTGTGAGGCGACACCTGGCGCTCACTGCGCAGGTGTTCGCAGTAAGCGTCCAGCTGCCGTTCCATCATCAGCGTACCGAGCGCAGCGAACCGACGACCCGTGGCAGCACCCGGCCGGTGACTTCGGCGATGTAGCTCAGGAACAGCGTGCCCACCGAACTCTTGTAGTGCTGCGGATCGCGGCTGGCGATGGCCAATACGCCGTGGACACCCTGGTGGGCGATGGCGACAACAGCGGTGGAGCCGATCTGCTTGCGTTGTTCCTCGCCAAACAGGAAGTCCAGCTCGTGCTCGCGCAGGCTGCCGCTGACACTTTTGTTCTCCGTGAGCAGGCCGCCGATGGCGGTTTGCGCGTCGGCGTGGGTGACCCAGCGGCCCACCGGCATGGCGTTGTCGCCAAACAGGATCAGGCTGACGAAGGGCACCTGGAAATCCTGGCGCAGACTGTCTTCGACGCTCATCACCACGTCTTCCAAGGTGCTCGCGTCCATCAGTGCAAGAATCAGCCGACGGGTCTTGTCGAAGAGCCGGTCGTTATCGCGAGCGACGTCCATCAGGTGCGAAAGGCGATGGCGCATCTCGATGTTGCGTTCACGCAGGATCTTCATCTGGTGCTCGACCAGCGACACGGTATCGCCGCGCCGGTGGGGGATCCGCATCGTGGCAAGCAGGTCTTCATGCTCGACGAAGAAGTCCGGATGCGCCTCCAGGTACGCGGTCACCGCCGCTGAGTCCGGAAGGCTCGGGGTTTCGTCGGGGTGCGGGGCTGGAACCTTTGGCTTGTCGGTCATGGGTTTGGCTCACTCAAAGACGAACTTGTCCTTCGTATACGCGTACGGCCGGGCCGGTCATCATCACCGGTTCGCCAGGGCCTGCCCACTCGATGGACAGGCGCCCGCCGGGCAGGTCGATCAACAGGGGCGAATCCATCCACCCTTGGCTGATCGCAGCGACGGCCGCAGCGCAGGCGCCGGTGCCGCAGGCCTGGGTTTCCCCGGCGCCGCGTTCCCAGACGCGCAGTTGGGCGCGGTGGCGATCGATGACTTGCAGGAAACCCACATTCACCCGTGCCGGAAAGCGCGGATGGTTTTCGATCTTCGGCCCCAGTGCGTGTACCGGTGCGCTGTTGATATCGTCCACGCGCAGCACCGCATGGGGGTTGCCCATGGACACCGCCGCCAGTTCCACCGCAGTGCCGTCGACATCAACGGTGTAGTTCAGGGCCTGGGCCGGCGCCTGGAACGGGATGTCCGCCGGCACCAGGCGCGGGGCGCCCATGTTGACGCCGATCTGGCCGTCGCTGCGCACATCCAGTTCGATGATGCCGCTCTTGGTCTCGACGCGAATCTGCCGCTTGGCGGTCAGGCGCTTGTCCAGCACGAACCGGGCAAAGCAGCGCGCGCCGTTGCCGCACTGTTCCACTTCCGAGCCGTCGGCGTTGAAGATCCGGTAGCGGAAATCCACGTCCGGGTTGTTGGGTGCCTCGACGATCAGCAACTGGTCGAAACCGATACCGGTGTGCCGATCACCCCATTGCTTGGCGTGCTTGGGCAGGATGTGCGCGTGCTGGCTGACCAGGTCGAGGACCATGAAGTCATTGCCCAGGCCGTGCATCTTGGTAAAACGCAGCAGCATGGTATTACTCCGGCAGCAGGCTTTCGCCGGCAAACAGCTCGGCTACCGTCTCGCGGCGGCGTACTTCGAATGCCTGATCACCGTCCACCAGCACCTCGGCGCAGCGGCCGCGGGTGTTGTAGTTGGAACTCATGACAAACCCGTAGGCGCCCGCCGAATGCACGGCCAGCAGGTCGCCTTCTTCCAGCGCCAGCTCACGACCCTTGGCGAGGAAGTCACCGGTTTCGCAGATCGGTCCGACGATGTCGTAGCTGCGGGCTTCGCTATCACGTGGGCGCACGGCGGTGACGTCCATCCAGGCCTGGTACAGCGCCGGGCGGATCAGGTCGTTCATGGCCGCATCGACGATGGCGAAGTCCTTGTGTTCGGTGTGCTTGAGGTACTCGACCTGGGTCAGCAGCACGCCGGCGTTGGCCACGATGTAGCGGCCCGGCTCGAACATCAACGCCAGGTCGCGGCCGTCGAGGCGTTCGCGCACGGTCTTGATGTAATCGGCCACCAGCGGCGGCTCTTCATCGCGATAGCGCACGCCGACACCGCCACCCAGGTCGATATGACGCAGGTAAATGCCGCAGTCGCCGAGGCGATCGACCAGTGCCAGCAGGCGGTCGAGGGCATCGATGAAGGGTTCGAGGGTGGTCAGTTGCGAACCGATGTGGCAATCGACGCCCAGCACTTCCAGGTTCGGCAGTTGGGCGGCACGCACGTACACGTCCTCGGCGTCGGCAATGGCGATGCCGAACTTGTTTTCCTTGAGGCCGGTGGAGATGTACGGGTGGGTACCGGCGTCGACGTCGGGGTTCACGCGCAGGGAAACCGGTGCGCGAACGCCCAGCTCGGCGGCGACGACTTGCAGGCGTTCCAGTTCGTCGGTGGATTCGATGTTGAAGCAGTGCACGCCGACTTCCAGGGCGCGACGCATGTCTTCGCGGGTCTTGCCGACACCGGAAAAGACGATCTTGTCAGCGCTGCCGCCCGCGGCCAGCACACGCTCCAGCTCGCCACCGGACACGATGTCGAAGCCGGCGCCCAGGCGTGCCAGGACGTTGAGCACACCCAGGTTCGAGTTGGCCTTTACGGCGAAGCACACCAGGTGCGGCATGCCTTCGAGGGCATCGGCGAAGGTCCGGTACTGGGCTTCGATGTGGGCACGGGAATAGACGTAGGTCGGCGTGCCGAAACGCTCGGCGATCGCAGACAGGGCAACCCCTTCCGCGAACAGCTCCCCGCCACGGTAGTTAAAAGCGTCCATGGCGTTCCCTTAGTAAGTGGTGTGGGTGTCGTGCGCGTGGGATTTGGATTGCGACGACTTGGCCTGCTCTGCTTGTTCTTCGGGAGACTTGCTGTCATCAGGCAGGTACAGCGGACCTTTTTGACCACAGGCTGTCACAAGGCAGGCAACCGCGACGAGCGCAGCAAGGGAAGAGATCAGGCGCTTCATGGCGAAATCCTTGAAAATGCGTTAATTGCGCCGGAGTATACCGGCCACCCGACAGCTTGCCTATGCAACGGGGCGCCCGTCTGGCGGGCCTTGGACTCCAGGGTCGCCCATTCGGTGAACAATGTTCAGCACCCACGGGCCCTTGGTCGTTATCCTTTGCATTCAGCCGGGCGCGTCCGTATCTTGCGGCGCTTGAGCCCGTCAGACATTTTTGAGGTTGCCGCAATGAGTTTGTCCGAAGCCCGTTTCCACGATCTGGTCGATGCTACCCAGCAGACACTTGAGGATATCTTCGAAGAAAGCGACCTGGACATCGACCTGGAAATGTCCGCCGGCGTACTGACTGTCAAGTTCGAAAACGGTACCCAACTGATCTTCAGTCGCCAGGAACCGTTGCGACAGTTGTGGCTGGCGGCGGTGTCCGGCGGCTTCCACTTCGACTACGACGAGGAAAGCGAGCGCTGGATGTGCGACAAGAGCGAAGAGCAACTGGGCGAGATGCTCGAACGCATCGTCAAGCAGCAGGCCGGCGTGGAATTCGATTTCGAAGGGCTGTGATTCCGTGAGCCAGACCGTTCCGGCGCCGCCGCCCAAGCCGCTCTACAGCAATGTCAGCCCGGCCGTGCCGTCGCCGTGCACCAGCGTGTGCAAGCTCGATGAGCGCAAGGTCTGCCTGGGTTGTTTCCGGCACGTGGAGGATATCCGCGAGTGGCGCTCGGCTGACGATGAGCGTCGGCGGGTGATCTGTGCCGAGGCGCTCAAGCGAAAATCCTCGTAGGAGCTGCCGAAGGCTGCGATCTTTTGATCTTGGGCTTTCGCTTCAGATTCAATTGCCCGGATCAAGATCGCAGCCTCGCTGCGCTCGTCAGCTCCTACGGGCAAGAGCGCGGTCTCGTTGCACTCATCGGCTCCTACTGGTAGTGTCCGACTACGCCTCAACGCATCGAGGCCCGTGAAAACCCCGTCTTTATGTGGCGGGGTTTTGCTTTTTTCGTGCAGAAGAAAGGAGTCTGCCTGGACCATGACCGCACCTTCCATCACCCTGACTCGCCTGGACGTACAGCGTCTGGAGCGCTTGATCGACAGCCTGGATGAAACGCTGCCAGGCGTGGTCGCCTTGCAAACCGAACTGGATCGCGCCGAAACCCTGGTGGCACACGATGAAGTGCCTGCCGATGTCGTGACCATGAATTCGCGCGTGCACTGCCGCGAGGAAAGCAGCGGCAAGGATTATCACCTGACGTTGGTGTATCCACAGGACGCCAATGCGGATGAGGGCAGGATTTCGATCCTCGCGCCGGTGGGCAGCGCCTTGCTGGGCTTGAAGGTCGGGCAGCACATCGACTGGCCGGCACCGGGTGGCAAGACCCTGAAGCTGACCTTGCTGGAAGTCGAGTCGCAGCCGGTCAATGGCGGCGACTGCGCGTTCTGAACCCGTCTCAGACCTGGTTCAGCGCCTCGTTCAGCGCGCGTTCCAGGTCGGCCTTGTAGCGCAGGAACAAATTGCTTGAGCAAGCGCTGTCACCCACCAGGCCCGAGAGGTCCAGGTCGGTGATGTAGCAGCGGTAGCGCTCGGCCTCGCGGCGCTGGCCGACAATTTCCCTGGCGACCACGCGGAACAATTGGTCGCCATGCTCCAGTTCCGAAAACTCGCGCTGATCGCAATAGAGGGTGACGTGCACCTGGCCGTGCGCGGCTTTGCCGATGATCGCCTGTACGTCGTAGAACGATTTGTTGACCGGCGTTTGCGGCGACTGCCGTGATTCGACCCGCCGGGCCCGCCCACTACCAGAAGGCAGGAGTTGGTAATAGAGGATTTCCAGGGGCAGGGGCTGGGCCCCGTCCATCGGCAACAAGGCTTCGCGGCGGTAAAGCACCGATTGCAGGAATCGCTGCAGCGGCACCAGCAGACTTTGTTCATCGTGGAATGGCAAGCGCTGCTGCCACAAGGCATTGAACTCATCGAGCACGTACAGCTCGGCCTCTTCTTCGTAGACCCGGTAGAACACCTGGATGCACTCGGGCTGGCCCATGGGCAGGATCAGCGCCACATCGTGATCCTCCAGCGCCATCGAATCCAGATGCAGCGGGCTGTAGGCCGTCAATTCTTCGCCCAGATAATCCATCAGCGCCGACAGGCTGCCCAGCGCCACGTGGTTGACCTGGCCGGGCACCAATTCCAGCACGTGGTAGTGCTGCTGGACCTGGAGCAGGTAGCGATAGTTGAGCTTGCTCAGCAGCAGGGTCTGGGCCGTCTCGATGACCTCCTCGACCCGTCGCGCGATGAATTGCGCGCGGTTGTGACAGAAACAGCGGACCTGCAAGCGTGGCTGGTGCCGTGTGGCCGGCAGGTCGTTGAGGTAATCGCGCAAGCAGTCGAGCAAGGCATGCTCGCCGTCGAAGCGGGTAACCAACACTTCATTCCAGCTATTGAGCGTGACCTGGTCGAGGGTCAGCACCAGGTTCTCGCGCACCCCGGCGTAGCTCAGGGAGTCGGTGCGCTCGGTGGTCATCAGGATGTTCAGGTCGCGGTGATGCTTGAGCGGGTCGACGCCGACGTTCACCAGGATGAGTACTTCGCTGGGGACGCTGGCATGCAGCAATCGTTCTTCGTCGACCGTCGTCAGCGGCAGGGCGATTGCCTGTTGCAGGCTGCCCAGCAGGTTGAACAGTTCAAACTCGCTCAGGTCGCTTTCGCCGGGGTGTAGCGCCAGGCGCGTGCTGCTGTCGATCACGCCGTTGCGATGGCACCATGTGAGCAATTCAAGCAATTCGCGGCTGCGCTTGATGGGGGCGAAGTTTTCCCATTCCAGGGCGTTCAGGCTGCCGTTGTACAAGCCCCACTGGTTCTGCCCCGGTTCTTTCTTGTTCGGCGACTGGACCAGCGTCAGGGTGTCTTCGGCCAGGTCCGGGGCGATCCCGGGATTGATGAATTCGATCTTGTCGGCCTTGCGCTCGAAGGCCGCGTACAGTCGCCGGCCCAGGACATTCAGGTCGCGCTTGTTGATCAGGCTGACGGTTTTTTCGGTGCGGGCGAACTGAGTCAGGAAGCGATAGCTGTAGGTCAACTCGCCAACCAGTGCGCGCCGTTCATTGCTGACCTGGCGCACCTTCCATTGGCTGCGGCTGTCCAGCAGGGCGAGTTGGCGTTGATCCCAGCCCCATTCACGGGCCAGGCGCTCCAGCAGATTTCGCTGCCAGCCGCTGCTGCGAGCCTGGCCGGTGAGCTTGCGGTTCACCTTCAAGTACAGCGCACGTCGGATCAGTTCAAGGCGTTCGGGTTCGCCACGGGTGTTGAGGTATTCCTCGATCCGGCGGTAAACCACCATGTACGGGTCCAGTTCGTCCAGGTCCAGGCGGTTGGCGAACACGGCCTGCTTGAAGCGCAGGCTCAGGCAGCGCACCGTTGGGTGTTCGCTGGCGTAGACCTCGGTGAGCAGGAGCTTGAGCACGGATTTGTAGGGCGACTCGATACCCTTGAACAACTGCCAGAGCCCGGCGCCGATGAATTCTCCCGGCGGGATGTAGGCCAGATGCCCCAAGTCCAGGGTTTCGTCAGCACGGATGAAACGCTTGGATATCAGAGTATGCGTGTATTGCTCATAGTTTTCTTCTTCATAGACCGGCACCAGCCACCAGATCGGCGTACGCCCGGCCAGCCAGATCGCGGTGCGGTAGAACTCGTCCAACAGCAAATAATGTTGCGTGGTGCCGCAATCATCGGAGCTGAGCTGATTGTCCCGTTCACCCCGGACGAATCGCGCCGGGTCGATGAGAAAAAAGTGCGCTTCGGCACCCTGGGTCGCGGCCCAGGCCTCCAGCAATTGGCACTTCTTGCGCAATTCGGCCAGTTCATCGTCACTCAGGTCCGGACCATGGCAAACCCACACGTCCATGTCGCTCTGGTCGGCCTGGGCCAGGGTGCCGAGGCTGCCCATCAGGAACAGACCAAGGATCGGCCGTGGAGGGTTGCTGCCGTGGCGCGGCTTATAGGAGAACGATCGGGTCAGCCGTTGGGCTTCGGCGAGGACGTTGGCGTCGGGTTCGTAGTTCGACAACCCGGCGGGTGTGCTGCCCGAGACGTAGCCGGGCAGCAGCGGATGGTTGACGTGAAAAAACAGCGGGAGCAGCGTCAATACGCCCTGCTGGCGGGTCGACAAACCTTCCAGCGCACGCTCCATGCGTACGGAGTTGAGCTTGAGAAAACGCGCGCGCAACTGGCTCAGGACCTTGCGGTCGATTCCCTCGTCCAGATCGGGGCGTATTTCGTGATTGCGGGTCATGTCAGCTCAAACCGGCTCGCGGCGTCGAACGTGGGGAACAACACAGGTGATGGCAGGTTAGCGCCCGTCTCCTGGAATTCTTGAGCTGGAAATGATTTTGAAATCAGGATTTTTACGTACGCCTGCGGAAATCCCGATGAAGGGGATTTCCGTGGGCGGGGGGAGATCAGGCGGTTTCTTCGGCGCGGAGTATTGTCAGGACAGTTTGCACATTTTGCGCGGCATCGCGCCCCAGGCTGGTCAGGTAGCCGCCATCGGGTTGGTCTATCAAGTCTTTTTCAAACAGCCGTTGGGCAGCGGCGATGGCTTTGGGGGCAGCGGTCTGATGAATTTTCAGGCCTTCCTGGGAACTGTCCAGGTTGAAGAGTGCGAGGATTTCCAGTTCGGCAACCAGCTCAGGGGTAAGCGACATAAGGACTCCAGACTTTCTAGGAATTTGGACGACAGCGTCACTAAGGTGAGCGCACTTGGCCGAGCTG
>NZ_JAOSHO010000177.1 GCF_025917275.1 Pseudomonas agronomica
CTGCCCTCGACCCGGCCGGCGAGGCCGTGGATCAAGGCGTCGGGATAACACTGCTGGATTCGCCGGGCCGTCGCCAGGCTGCCCTGGCCAAGGATGACAATTGCCGGAACCGTTGAAATCATCCCTGCCACCGTTCGCCCGGCACGATGATCAGCGAGAAGTACGGCGAAGACATCGGCTCGACTTCATCCAACGGCACGATTTTCTGGTTGGCCATGGTCGCCCGTTCGACGTACAGCGCCCGTCCGTCCATGCCCAGCTCCTGAAGCACTTGGCGAACCTTGGGAAAGTTGCGCCCCAGTTTCATGATGACCGCTGCGTCCGCGTCGGCCAGGCGGCGCTTGAGTTCTTCGTGGGGCAATACGCCTGAAAGCACCGACAGGCTCTGGTTGCGATAGACCAGCGGCGCACCCAGCACCGAGGCACCACCGAGCATCGAACACACGCCCGGGATGACTTCGGCATCGTAGCGCTCGGCCAAACGATCGTGCAGGTACATGTAGGAGCCGTAGAAGAACGGATCGCCTTCGCAAATCACCGCCACGTCACGCCCAGCGTCCAGGTGCACGGCCAACTGCTCGGCGGCGGTGTCATAGAAATCGGCGATCACTTCTTCATAGGACAACGGCGCCGGCAGCACCTCGGTAGTGACCGGATAGACCAGCGGCAGCAACGTCTGCACATCCTGCAAATGGGCTTCGATGATGCCGAAGGCGTTGCCCTTCTTGCCCTTGGCGACGAAGTACGCCACCACGGGCGACTCGCGCAGCAGGCGCAGGGCCTTGACCGTAATCAGTTCCGGGTCACCGGGGCCCACGCCGAGGCCGATCAGACGTCCAGGCTGCAGCATCATTCAATCTCCGTGGCGAGGGCGTTGACGGCGGCGGCGGCCATGGCGCTACCGCCCAGGCGGCCTTGCATGATCACGAACGGTACGCCACGGCTGTCGGCCGCCAGCGCGGCCTTGGATTCGGCGGCGCCGACAAAGCCCACCGGGAAGCCGAGGATCAGGGCCGGTTTCGGTGCACCGGCATCGAGCATTTCCAACAGGTAGAACAGCGCCGTCGGCGCGTTGCCGATAACCACCACGCTGCCTTCCAGATGCGGACGCCACAGTTCCAGCGCCGCCGCCGAGCGGGTGTTGCCCAGCTCGCGGGCCAACGCCGGCACACTGTCGTCGCGCAAGGTGCAGATCACCTCATTATTGGCCGGCAAACGGGCCCGGGTCACACCCTCGGACACCATCCGCGCGTCGCACAGGATCGGCGCACCGGCGGCCAGTGCCAGGCGACCAGCCGTGCCCGCGCCTTCGGAAAACTGCAGGCCGTCGATAGCCTCGACCATGCCGCAGGCGTGGATCACCCGCACTGCGAGTTTCTCCAGGTCGGCCGGAATGCGCGCCAGGTTGGCTTCGGCGCGGATGATCGCGAAGGAGTTGCGATAGATCTCCTGACCGTCGCGGATGTAATCAAGCATCAAGGGGGCTCCGGGGATGAGCGTCGAGCCAGTGGTCGAGCGCTTCGATAGTCAGATTGTGTGCCTGCAACGCGCCGAAACCCGGCAGCGTCGCATCGCGAAAATACAGGTCGTAACGACCGGGGGCGACCGCCAGCAAGGTGACGGGCGCGACATGGGCCGCCGCGCAAGAGCGCGGGCAGCCGGAAAAATGGATCTTCAATGCCTGGCCACGGCGTTGCAGTCGCTCGGCCAGTCGGCGGGCGTCGGCCTTGGTGTCGGCGAGGGCTTTGCCACAGCCACTGGAGCCGGTGCAGGCGATGAGTTGCGCAAGGGCCTGGTCACTCGAACCTGGAAATCCCAGTTCTTCAAGCCGCGCCAACACTTCATCGGCATATTCGCGGTGCACGTTGGGCAGCAACAGGCTCTGCCAGGGCGTGAAACGAAGGCTGCCGTCGCCCTTCTCCCGCGCCAACTGCGCCGCGCCTAGCAGCATTGCGGCGTCGAGCCGGCCAAGGGCCGCCGCCGCGCCGACATAGACGCGGTCGTCGTGCTGGGAATGGACGCCGAGGTGCAGCCCATCGATGGACGTATTTCGCTGCCAATCCGGGCAAGCTTGCAGGGGTACACGGTCGGCCAGCCGGGCCATGAATTCATCCATGGGGAGTTCGGCCAGCAGGTCACGCATGCGGATCTGGTCCGGACGCGCCAAGTCCAGAAACACCTCAAGTACCGCCACCACCAAGGCGTGCCCTTGGGCCAGGGGCACCCGGCCCGCCGCTTTGTCCAGCGGGGTGCCGGCCAAGCCGAAGGCCAACCAAAGCTCGCCGTCGCGGACCAGGGCCGACAGCCAGAGGTCGTGGTGATGTTCGAGCATCGCCAGCGCTTCCCCACCGTCCAGTTGCACGGCGAACTTGGCCGACAACTCATGGAAACGTTCGTGGCTTTGCAGGGTGACGAGGATCTGCCCGGCCAATGGACGGGTGTCGAACAACCTCTGCCGGTCGATTCCCGCCGAAGGGCTGAGCATCAGGTTGCGCACGTCATCGCCGGACGGTTTGCGAGGACCAAGCCCGGCAGCCAGCAATGGCTCGATCAGCGCGTCATGCCCAGGGCCGATCCCACGGATTTGCAGGTTGGCCCGGTTGGTCGCCTCGATCACGCCACCGGCGAACCGCTCGGCCACCGAGGCCACGGCCTCGGCCTGATCCGCCCGGATGGAACCACCATCGAGCTTGATCCGACAGATCCCTCCGTCCAGCGCCTGGACGACACGCAGCAACCCCGGGCAACCGGAGGGGCGAATGACGTTTGAGGATGGATGTTCGTTCAAGGCAGGACCGGCAGATAAGAAACGCCACGACGGCGAGGGGCCGTCATTATGCCTGCTTTGCCGGGGGTGCTGGTCGGAATGCTGACGGTGGACACACAAATCCTGTATCCATCACAAATCCGCCCTGTGGGAGCGAGCTTGCTCGCGATGACGGCGTTACACTCGACATCACTTTTTCAGGCAGACCGCTATCGCGAGCAAGCTCGCTCCCACAGGGGATGGGTCACGCCTGATCCACCGGAGCGCGGTATGATGGCGGCCCGTTCGGGGACGCTATCGGCGCGCCGATCCAACCTATTCATTCGAGGAACAGAGATGACCCCCTGGCTGACCGTAGTGGGCATCGGTGAAGACGGCTTCAAGGGCCTGGGCCGAACGGCTCGCCATGCATTGCTGCGGGCGTCGCGGATCCTGGGCAGCGCTCGCCAGTTGGATTTGCTGCCGCTGTGTATCCGTGGCGAAAGGGAATTGTGGCCCAGCCCGTTCTCCCTGGAACCGCTGCTTGCCTGCCAGGGCGAACCGGTGTGCGTGCTGGCCAGTGGGGATCCGATGTTCTATGGCGTCGGCGCGAGCCTGGCCAGACAGGTGCCCAGCGATCAAATGTTGATCATCCCCGCGCCATCCTCCTGTTCACTGGCCGCGGCGCGCATGGGCTGGCCGCTGCAGGACGTGGTCACGCTGTCGCTGGTGGCGCGTCCCCTGGCGGCGCTGAATGTGCATTTATCCACAGGCGTCAGACTGTTGTTGTTGAGCAATGATCGCCAGACCCCTGCCGCCGTGGCGACGTTGCTGCGTGAGCGGGGATTCGGCTCGAGTGTCATGACTATCCTGGAGCATCTGGGTGGTGCTACCGAACGACGGATCGAAAACACCGCGACACAGTGGTCCGATGAACCCGTCGCCGACCTGAACCTGATCGCCATCGAATGCCGCGCCGAACCGTCGACGCGCGCCCTCTCACGCCTGGCCGGCCTGCCGGACACCGCATTCGAGCATGACGGCCAATTGACCAAACGCGACGTGCGCGCCATCACCCTGGCCCGTCTCGCCCCCACACCCGGCGAGCTGCTGTGGGATGTCGGCGCGGGCAGCGGCTCCATCGGCATCGAATGGATGCGCGCGCACCCCAGCTGCCGGGCCCTGGCCATCGAAGCCGATGAAGGCCGCCAAGGCCTGATCGAACGCAACCGCGACACCCTCGGCGTGCCGGGCCTGCAACTGATTCGCGGCAGCGCCCCGCAGGCGTTGGAAAGCCTCGAACGGCCGGACGCGGTGTTCATCGGTGGTGGCGTCACCCGCGAAGGCGTGCTCGACGCCTGCTGGGCCCGACTCAAGCCCGGCGGTCGGTTGGTCGCCAATGCTGTGACCCTGCAAAGCGAAATGACCCTCATGCACTGGCGCGAACTTCACGGCGGTGAGCTGACCCGCATTCACATCGCCCAAGCCCAGCCATTGGGCGAGTTCGACACCTGGCGCCAGGCCTTGCCGATCACCTTGCTGGACCTGGCGAAGCCCCTCGATGCGTGACGAAACCGCCGAACAACCCGCGCCCCTGCGCAGCGGCCTGACCACCGGCAGTTGCGCCACCGCCACCAGCCTGGCGGCGGCCCGCTTGCTGCTGCGCGGCACCGAGGCCGATGCCGTTGAAATCGTCTTGCCCAAGGGCAAGCACGTGCAGATGCGCCTGGAGTTCTGCCGATTGACCGAGCAAGGCGCCGAGGCTGGGACGATCAAGGACGCCGGCGATGACCCGGACGTGACCCACGGCGCCCTGTTGTTTTCCCAGGTGCGCTTGACCGTCGAGCCCGGCGTGCGCTTCGTCGCCGGACGCGGCGTGGGCACAGTGACACGGCCGGGATTGGTGCTGGGCGTCGGTGAGCCGGCAATCAACCCGGTGCCACGCCAGATGATCAACGATCACCTCGGCCGCTTGGCCGAGGAAAGCGGCTACACCGGTGGTTTCGAAGTCACGGTCAATGTCGAGGGCGGCGAAGCCCTGGCGTTGAAAACCATGAATCCGCGACTGGGCATCCTCGGCGGCCTGTCGATCCTCGGCACCAGCGGCATCGTCCGGCCGTTTTCCTGCGCGGCCTACATCGCCTCGATCCACCAGGGCATCGACGTGGCGAAGACCAACGGCTACCTGCACATCGCCGCCTGCACCGGCAATGCCAGCGAAGACACCATGCGCCGGGTCTACAACCTGCCGGAAATCGCCCTGATCGAAATGGGTGACTTCGTCGGCGCCGTGCTCAAGCATGTGCGCAAGGTGCCGGTGGAAAAACTCAGCCTCTGCGGGGGCTTTGGCAAGATCAGCAAACTCGCCGCCGGCCATATGGACCTGCACAGCCGCCACTCGAGCATCGACCTGCCGCAACTGGCCGAATGGGCTGCCGCGATCGGTGCCGACGAACGTTTGCAGCAAGACATTCGCCAGGCCAACACCAGCCAGCAAGCCTTGGCAATGGCCGGCGCCGCCGGCATCGCCCTCGGTGACGCAGTGTGCGAACACGCGCTGGCCTTCGCCCGCAGCGTGGTGCCGGCCCAGGTCCAGGTCGAAGTCTTCGCCATCGACCGCCAGGGTGGGATTGTCGGCCACGCGGGAGCCTTGTCATGAAGAGCCTTGAAATGAAACGCATCCTGCTGCTCGGTGGCGTCACCGAAGCCCTGGCCATCGCCCGCACCCTCGGCCCCCAGCACATCTACAGCCTGGCCGGCATCGGTCGCGTCCCCACCGACCTGAGCTGCCAGGTGCGCGTCGGCGGCTACGGCGGCGCCGAAGGGCTGGCGCAATTCATCCGCGCCGAGGGCATCGACCTGCTATTGGATGCAACCCACCCCTACGCCGCGCAAATCAGCCACAACGCGGCCCAAGCCGCCCGCGCCTGCGCCATCCCCTGCTGGGGTCTGCGCCGTCCGGCCTGGCAACCCCAGGCCGGCGATGACTGGCGCGAAGTGGCCGACTGGAGCGAACTGATCCAGGCCCTGCAACCCTTCCACCGCCCCTTGTTCACCCTCGGGCGCGAGCCGCTGCAACACCTGGATGAAATTCCACCAGAGCAATTCTGGACCTTGCGGGCGCTGGAGGTTTACCCCGGCAATGAGCGCTGCGAAGTGATTGGCGCCCGTGGGCCGTTTCACATCGAGGGCGAGCGTGAGCTGTTCGAACGGCAGCGGATTGATGTGCTGGTCAGCAAGAACAGTGGCAGCACGGCGACTGAGCCGAAACTGGACGTGGCGCGGGAGCGCGGGGTGCCGGTGTTGGTGTTGAAGCGGCCGGTGCTGGCGCGGGTGGATCGGGAGTTTGAGGTAACCAATGAAGTGCTGGACGCTTTATCCGTACCAAACGGGTTCTAGATTCAACACATCCGCGCGACATTTCCGACAACTTTTCGAGACGGAGCCGACTGTCTCGTCCAAGACGTTCAATTCTATATTTCCTCTCTCGTAATGCCCTCCGCAGCGCGTGGTAGTCATTAAGCGCGAGCGACCCTTCTCGCGCCGACGAAAGTGCTGCTTGCCAACATGTATCCCAAGGGATACGATCCGAATGATCGAATTTGAACAATCCCAAGTATTTTCAAGCTGGCTTAACGGGTTGAAGGATATCTCTGGGAAAGCTCGCATCATTGCCAGGCTTCGATCTGCAGAGCATGGAAATTTTGGTGATTGCGAGCCGGTGGGCAACGCAGTGTATGAGATGCGCGTTCACTCAGGTCCGGGCTACAGAGTTTATTTCTCCCGTCGAGGCTCCGTACTTTATTTGCTGCTTGTAGGAGGCGAAAAATCAACTCAGAAACGGGACATCGCGCGCGCTGTTCAAATGGCGCAAACCATGGGCAATGAGGAGTGAATCATGACCGAAGTATTCACGCGTTTCGATGCAGCCACCTACCTCCAGACACCTGAGGAAATGGCTGCTTATCTGGATGCCTGTTTCGAAGAAGACGCTGGGGACGGCGTACTGGTTCGAGCAGCTCTTAACGACATAGCCAGGGCAAAAGGCATGACGCAGATTGCCCGTGATGCAGGCTTGGGCCGGGAGAGCCTTTACAAAGCATTGGGAAGTACGGGCAATCCAGAATTCACGACCATCATGAAGGTCATGAAAGCTTTGGGCCTGAGGCTACATACGACCGCCATTTGACAAGCGATGGCTTTCCTCCCGTAGCGCAATGATCGTGTGTCCGTTAACCAGCCTGAAAAATCTACTGCTACTGTTAACACAAGCCCTGCGACCCTACACCGCACGTGGCCTTTTTACTTCTGCCCCCCGATCAGGCTAAATACCGCCACCTGATCGCCCAACCGAGCGGATTGCCCCATGCCCCGACAACGGCTTGCATTTGCCTGGATCGCCTGCTTCGCAGTGCTGTTCAACATGCTTGCCATGCCGCTTTCCAACAACGGGAGCGCGACTGCTAATTTGCCCGCCGAACAGATACTCTGGGGCAGCTTCTGCTCCTCCAGCGGCACGAAAATGATGGCTGTTTCGCTGGGCAAATTCGAACAAGGCTCGCCACAGAAAGACACTCACTCGACCATGCAGCATTGCTGGTGCTGCTCAGGTCCGGCGCCATTGGTGGCGCTCGCCGGGCATGCTCCGCAGTTGTATCTGGATGCACAACGGGCCCATCGCAATGCCGTCCATTCACAACTCGACAGCCCCACCCCGCGCCAGCAATGGCCCAGCCTCAATCCCCGCGCCTCGCCTCTGGCCTGATTCTTCCCGCATAAACCTGCGCCCCTGAATCGTTCCGGAGAATTGCCATGTTGAACAGACTTATCCTGCTGGCCGCCCTATTGCTTCCCGTCGGCTTCGCCCAAGCTCACCAATACAAGGCAGGCGAGCTTGAGATCGCTCATCCGTGGTCCCAGGAATTGCCGCCCAACGCGCCGACCGTCGCCGCGTATTTCGTGATTCACAACAGTGGCAACGACGAGGACAAACTGCTCAGCGTCGACTCGCCGATTGCCGGCAAGGCCGAGCTCCATGAGCACGTGATGCAAAACGACCTGATGAAGATGCAGCCGGTGCCTGTCGTAGCCATCGCCCCCGGTGCGACCGTCACCTTCGCGCCAATGGCCTATCACGTGATGCTGTTGGACCTGAAGGACCGCAGCCTGCTCAGCGACGGCAAACGTTTCCCCATGACCCTGCATTTCGAGAAGGCCGGGGATGTCACGGTCGATGTCGCGGTGCAGAAAAAAGCACCCGACGGCACCAAGACGCATGTGCACGGCCAGTAAGGCGTAGCCGCCCATGCAACCTCGTCGCGCCAGCCTGTCCACCCACCGCAGCCGTCAGCCCATGAGCCTGACCCGCGGTAGCTGGATCAGCCTGTTCGCCATGCTGATGATCTTCATCGGTCCGCTGGTTTCCCAGTCGATGCCGATGGATCAACACATGTCCATGGACATGCCGATGAGCATGGACATGAGCATGGACATGGCGGCGCACGAAGGGCCTGCCGCCGAACACTGCCCGCCCCAGAGCGAACATCATGCGCTTTGGGAAAAATGCGGCTATTGCAGCCTGCTGTTCAACTGCCCGGCGCTGCCCGGCGGTCATACCTTCGCCGTTTTCGACGCCCCCCACACCAACACCTACACCAGCCCTTCCCCACGCCTGGGCCATGCCCGGACCGCGTTCTTCCCAGGTGCCCGCACCCGCGCACCGCCCTTCGCAGCGTAGCTCCCGACACATACTCAACCGGTCGCAAAAGACAGCCCCAGGCTGCCCGACCGTGTCGTCTACGTCTGTTCGATGGAATTATCATGTCCAGGTTTTCTGCTGGCATCGCTTTGGGCGCTGCCCAGGTTCGCTGCCCCTTGAACGCGCCACGGGTTCGTTCGCGCCACACCGTTGCCGCACTGTGCGGCCTGCTACTCACTCCGCTCGCGCTGGCCGATGAGCACGATAATCACGACCACCCGCTAGAAGAACTGAGCCCGACGGTGATTACGGCCATCGCCCCCAGCTCGCCCCTGACCGTCGTCACCAACCCCAAGGACCCGCGCCAACCGGTGCCGGCCAGCGATGGCGGCGACTACCTCAAGACCATTCCCGGCTTCGCCCTGGTGCGCAACGGCGGGACCAACGGCGACCCGGTGCTGCGCGGCATGTTCGGCTCGCGGCTGAACATCCTCACCAACGGCAGCATGCTCTTGGGCGCTTGCCCGGGGCGGATGGACGCGCCGACGTCCTACATTTCGCCGGAAACCTACGACAAGCTCACCGTGATCAAAGGCCCGCAAACCGTGCTCTGGGGCCCCGGCGCCTCGGCCGGGACCGTGCTGTTCGAGCGCGAGCCGGAGCAGTTCGGCGAGCTCGGCACCCGGGTCAACGCCAGTGTGCTGGCCGGCTCCAACGGCCGTTTCGACAAAGTGGTGGACGCCGCCGCTGGCGGACCGCTGGGTTATGTACGGGTGATCGGCAACACTGCCCATTCGGACGATTACCGCGACGGCAACAACGACACCGTGCCGTCGCGCTATGACAAATGGAATGGCGACGTCACCCTCGGCTGGACGCCGGACGCCGATACCTTGCTGGAGCTGACCGCCGGCAAGGGCGACGGTCAGGCACGCTACGCCGGGCGCGGCATGGACGGTGCGCAGTTCAAGCGCGAAAGCCTCGGGCTGCGTTTCGAGCGCTCGAACATCGGCGAGGTGCTGGATAAAGTCGAAGCGCAGG
>NZ_JAOSHO010000178.1 GCF_025917275.1 Pseudomonas agronomica
TCGCCAAGCGGCGCAAGGACAAGAACTTCGACAAGATCCAGGCGGACATCTACGGCGAGTACGAAAACACCTTCATGATGTACCTGCCGCGCCTGTGCGAGCACTGCCTGAACCCGGCGTGCGCGGCGTCGTGCCCGAGCGGGGCGATCTACAAGCGCGAGGAGGACGGCATCGTCCTGATCGACCAGGAAAAATGCCGCGGCTGGCGCATGTGCATCAGCGGTTGCCCGTACAAGAAGATCTACTTCAACTGGAAAAGCGGCAAGTCGGAAAAATGCATTTTCTGCTACCCGCGCATCGAAGCCGGGATGCCGACCGTTTGCGCCGAGACCTGCGTGGGCCGGATCCGTTACCTCGGCGTGCTGCTGTATGACGCCGACCGCATCAGCGAAGTGGCAAGCACGGCCAACGAGCAGGACCTCTACGAGAAACAGCTGGAGATCTTCCTCGACCCGAACGACCCGGCGGTAATTCGCCAGGCCCTGGCCGATGGCGTGCCGCAGTCGGTGATCGATTCGGCGCAGCGTTCGCCGGTCTACAAGATGGCCGTGGACTGGAAACTCGCGCTGCCATTGCACCCTGAATACCGCACCTTGCCGATGGTCTGGTACGTGCCGCCACTGTCGCCGATCCAGAACGCTGCCGCCGCCGGCACCGTGGGCATGAACGGCGTGATTCCGGACGTCGACAGCCTGCGCATCCCGTTGCGCTACCTGGCGAACATGCTCACTGCCGGCGATGAGAAACCGGTCAAGCATGCCCTCAAGCGCCTGTTGGCGATGCGCGCCTACAAGCGTTCGGAACAGGTGGATGGCGTACAAGACTTGCAAGTGCTCGCCGACGTCGGCCTGAGCGTGAACCAGGTGGAAGAGATGTACCGCTACCTGGCGATTGCCAACTACGAAGACCGTTTCGTCGTGCCAAGCGCCCACCGCGAAGATGCCATGAGCGACGCATTTGCCGAGCGTTCCGGCTGTGGCTTCAGCTTCGGCAGCGGTTGCAGTGGCAGCTCGGACACGAACATGTTCGGTGGCAAGAAGGCCAACCGCCGTGACGTGATCAAAACCGTGCAGTTGTGGGAGGAATGAGCATGCGCATTCTCAAGGTGATTTCGTTGCTGCTCGACTACCCGACCGAAAACCTGGTGGCCGGACGCGACGAGCTGGAGCAGGCGATCGTGCAGGCGCGGGAAATCAGTCCCGCCCAGCGTGCCGGGTTGTTCGAGCTGCTGGAACTGATCTGCGGCCAGGACCTGATGGACGGCCAGGAGCACTACGGCGCGCTGTTTGGCCGCGGTCGCTCGTTGTCGCTGTTGTTGTTCGAACACGTGCATGGCGAGTCCCGCGACCGGGGCCAGGCCATGGTCGACATGATGGCCCAGTACGAAGAAGCCGGGTTTGCCATCGGCATCAAGGAGCTGCCCGACTACATCCCGTTGTACCTGGAGTTCCTCTCCACCCGCGAAGACTTGGAGGCCCGCGAGGGCCTGGCCGATGTGGCGCACCTGCTGGCCTTGCTCGCGGCGCGCCTGGAAGAGCGGGAAAGCGCCTACGCCAGTTGTTTCCGGGCCTTGTTGCAAATCGCCGGGGCCGAACCCCAGGCGGCGGTGGCCGAGATGCTTGAACAAGTGAAGGCCGAGACCCGCGACGATTCCCTCGAAGCCCTGGACAAGGTCTGGGAAGAAGAGGCGGTGGATTTCATGAAGGCCGAGCAGCAAGACCGTTGCAGTTCGATGCCAAGCGCGCCGGGCCGGGCCCGGGAAGAAAGTGCGGTGCCGCTGCACTGGGTGGATTTTCAGCATGAAGGGCAGGCCGCCGCGCCTGCCGGGGAGGTGGGCAATGTCTAAATGGGATCTGTTGTTGTTCGGGGTCTACCCGTATGTCGCCCTGGCGATCTGCCTGATCGGCAGTTGGGCGCGGTTCGACCTGTCCCAGTACACGTGGAAGGCCGGTTCGAGCCAGATGCTCAACAAGCGCGGCATGCGCGTGGCGAGCAACCTGTTCCATGTCGGCGTGCTGTTCGTGCTGGCCGGGCACTTCGTCGGGCTGCTGACGCCTTCGGCGGTTTATCACCACTTCCTGAGCACCGAGAACAAGCAGTTGCTGGCGATGGTTTCCGGCGGTTTCTTCGGCGTCCTGGGGCTGATCGGCTTGCTGATGTTGCTCAACCGCCGGCTGACCGATCCACGGGTTCGCGCCACCTCCAACACGTCGGACATCCTGGTGCTGGTGGTGTTGCTGGTGCAATTGGTGCTGGGCCTGATGACCATCGTTGCATCCACCGCACACATGGACGGTTCGGTGATGGTGATGCTGGCGGACTGGGCACAGAACACCGTGCTGTTGCGTCCGGTTGAAGCCGCGACCTCGATGTCGCCGGTGGGCCTGGTCTACAAGCTTCACGTGCTGTTGGGCCTGACCCTGTTCGTGTTGTTCCCGTTCACCCGTCTGGTGCACATCGTCAGCGCGCCGGTCTGGTACCTGGGGCGTCGTTATCAAATCGTTCGGCAGAAGTTCTGAGGAGAAGATCATGGCGAGTGGATGCGGATGTGGTGGCGGTAGTGGTGGCGGCGGTTGTGGTTCCTCGGCTAAAACCGCGCCAATAGTCGATGTCGAACCGGTGGGGGCGGTGCAGTTCGAACCGGCCCAGGCCGAGCCTGGGGCAACGGATGAAACGCCGCAGTTGATCGCCAGCAGTGAGCAGGAGTGGCCGATCATCAGCGTCAACGGGGTGTCGATCACCCCGCAGGCGATGGCCCAGGAGCTGCAATACCACCCGGCCGAAAGCCGTGAGGAGGCGGTGTACCAGGCCGCCCGTGCCCTGGTGATCCGTGAATTGCTCCAGCAACGCATCGCCGAGCTGGGCCTGGCGTTGCAGGTCGGTGCCGGTGAGAACGAAGAAGAGGCAGCCACGCGGCTGTTGCTCGAACGTGAGGTGCAGGTGCCGCAGTGTGACGAGGCTACGTGCCTGCGTTATTACGACAGCAATCGCGCGCGTTTCCATAGCGCGCCGTTGCTGGCGGTGCGGCACATCCTGCTCGAGTGCGCGCCGGACGATGCCGAGGCCCGCAGCCTCGCCCATGTCCAAGCCGAGTTGCTGCTGGAACGGCTCGATCAGTTCCCGGGCAGCTTCGCTGAGCTGGCATTGAAGTATTCGGCGTGTCCATCCAAGGCCCAGGGCGGCTCGCTGGGGCAGATCAGCAAGGGCCAGACCGTGCCGGAGCTGGAGCGCCAGCTGTTCACCCTGCCGGCGGGCCTGGCGAGCAAGCCGTTGGAAAGTCGCTATGGCTGGCACGTGATCAGTATCGATCAGCGCATCGACGGCCAGCCGTTGCCGTACGAGGCGGTGGCGACGGCGATTCGCACCCAGTTGCAGCAGGGCGTTTGGCAGAAGGCGCTGGTGCAGTACCTGCAAACCCTGATCGGCGCGGCGGATATTCGCGGCATTCATCTTCAGGGCGCCGACTCGCCGCTGGTGCAGTGAGCAGCGGCTCAACCGGGAGGTACGCATGAACGCGGTGTTGCAGGATGGGTTTGGGCGCCAGATCGATTATTTGCGGATGTCGGTGACCGATCGTTGTGATTTTCGCTGTGTGTATTGCATGGCGAAAAACATGACCTTCCTGCCACGCCAGCAAGTGCTGACCCTGGAGGAGTTGCAGCGCCTGGCGCGGTTGTTCGTCGGCCTGGGGGTGAAGAAGATTCGCCTCACCGGCGGCGAGCCGCTGATCCGGCCGGGCATCGTCGGGCTGTGTCGCGACATCGCGGCATTGCCCGGCCTGCGGGAACTGGTGATGACCAGCAACGGCTCGCAGCTGGGCCGGTTGGCCCGGCCGCTGGTGGATGCGGGCGTCAAGCGCATGAACATCAGCCTCGACAGCCTCGACGGCGAACGCTTCCGGGCCATCACCCGCAACGGCGATCTGGATCGGGTGCTGGCCGGCATCGAGGCGGCCAGCGGCGCGGGGTTCGAGCGGATCAAACTCAACTGCGTGGTGATGAAGGGACGCAACTTCGACGAGGTGCCGGCGCTGGTGCAGTACGCCATCGACCGGCGCATCGACATCAGCTTCATCGAAGAGATGCCCCTCGGTGACGTGGGGCGGTCCCGGGGCGAGTCGTTCTGTTCCAGCGATGAAGTACGGGCCGAAATTGCCCGCGACCACCGCCTGCTCGCCAGTGCCGAGAGCAGCGGCGGACCGGCGCGCTATGTGCGTCTGGAACGCCACCCGGATACACGGATCGGTTTCATCTCGCCCAACACCCACAACTTCTGCGCCAGTTGCAACCGCGTGCGCATGACGGTCGAAGGGCGCTTGTTGCTGTGCCTGGGACAGGAGAACTCCTTGGACCTTCGGGGTTTGCTGCGGCGTTATCCGTTGGATGACTTGCCGATCATTCAATCGATCACACAGGCACTTAGAGGCAAGCCGCTGCAGCATGACTTCAGCCCTGGCGGGGAAGTGCAGATCGTGCGGTTCATGAACATGAGTGGTGGGTGAGAACTGCTCTTTCAGGTGACTGCTGAATTTGGATTCAGCAAAAATCTCTGTGGGAGCGAGCTTGCTCGCGATGGCGACGGCACATCAGCATCAGCGCCAACTGACCCACCGCTATCGCGAGCAAGCTCGCTCCCACAGGGATCTGTGGTGGTCTCAAATAGTTCTTCCAACCCGACTTCGGTCGCTCCTGATTCTTGATGCGAATCAATTCCCAACCTAGCCTTTACCCGTATCATCCACTACATATTGTGTATTAACGATTAAAAATACCTATATGTAGTATATGGAGCCAAAATGCACAGCACGTTGATCTCAGTAGGCTGCAACCGCTTGCACAAGCGCGATGGCAGTGTGGTCGCCTTTGACGCGGACAAGATCCGCCAGGCGTTGATCGCCGCCGGCAAGGCCACCGGTGAATACGCCGAAGCCGAGGCCGAAGGATTGCTCAACGCCGTATTGGCGCGGTTGGAAGGGCAGACACGCTTGAACGTCGAACAGATCCAGGACCGCGTCGAGCGGGTGCTGATGGACGCCGGATATTTCCTGTCCATGCGCGCCTACATCGTCTACCGGGAGCAACACGGACGCCTGCGCCGGGATCGCCGAACGCTGGTGGAAGTCGCCACGTCGATGAACGAATACCTCGATCGCGAGGACTGGCGCGTGCAGGCCAACGCCAACCAGGGTTATTCCCTAGGCGGGCTGATCCTCAACGTCTCGGGCAAGGTCACCGCCAACTACTGGCTGGACGAGGTCTACAGCCAAGCCATCGGCGAGGCGCACCGCGAGGCGGACCTGCATATCCACGATCTGGACATGCTCGCCGGTTATTGCGCCGGCTGGTCCTTGCGCACGTTGCTGCACGAAGGCCTCAACGGCGTGCCCGGGCGAGTCGAGGCCGGGCCGCCCAAGCACCTGAGCAGCGCCTTGGGGCAGATGGTCAATTTCCTCGGCACCCTGCAGAACGAATGGGCCGGCGCCCAGGCGTTCAGTTCGTTCGACACCTACCTGGCGCCCTACGTACGCAAGGACAACCTCAGCTACGGCGACATCCGCCAGTCATTGCAGGAATTCATCTACAACCTCAACGTGCCGTCGCGCTGGGGCACGCAAACGCCGTTCACCAACCTCACCTTCGACTGGGTCTGCCCACAGGACCTGCGGGAACAGATCCCGGTGATCGGCGGCGAAGAAATGCCGTTCGCCTACGGCGACCTGCAAGCGGAAATGGAGTTGATCAACCGCGCCTACATCGAGGTGATGCAGGCTGGCGACGCGAAGGGCAGGGTGTTCACCTTCCCGATCCCGACCTACAACATCACCCATGATTTCCCCTGGGACAGCGAGAACGCCGACCGCCTGTTCGAGATGACGGCCCGCTACGGCCTGCCGTATTTCCAGAACTTCCTCAATTCGGACATGCAACCCAACCAGGTGCGGTCGATGTGCTGCCGCTTGCAACTGGACGTGCGCGAGCTGCTCAAGCGCGGCGGTGGCCTGTTCGGTTCGGCGGAACAGACCGGTTCCCTGGGCGTGGTGACGATCAACTGCGCGCGCCTGGGCTACCTGTACAAAGGCAACACCAGCGGGCTGCTGCAACGCATCGATACCCTGATGGAACTGGCGAAGGAGAGCCTGGAGATCAAGCGCAAGGTCATCCAGCATCACATGGACGCCGGTTTGTACCCGTACACCAAGCGTTACCTCGGCACCTTGCGCAATCACTTCTCCACCATCGGCGTGAATGGCCTGCACGAAATGCTGCGCAATTTCACCGATGACCAGGAGGGCCTGCACACCGAACAGGGCCGGGCCTTCGCGCTGAAACTGCTGGACCACGTGCGCGCCACATTGCTGCGTTTCCAAGAGGAAACCGGCCACCTCTATAACCTCGAAGCCACGCCCGCCGAAGGCACCACGTATCGCTTCGCCAAGGAAGACCTCAAGCGCTACCCCGACATCCTCCAGGCCGGCAGCCCGGTCGCGCCGTACTACACCAACTCGTCGCAGTTGCCGGTGGGCTTCACCGAGGATCCGTTCGAAGCCCTGGAGCTGCAAGACGAGCTGCAATGCAAGTACACCGGCGGCACCGTGTTGCACCTGTACATGGCCGAGCAGATTTCCTCGACCCAGGCCTGCAAGCAACTGGTGCGCAAGGCGCTGGGGCGTTTCCGCCTGCCGTACCTGACCATCACGCCGACGTTCTCCATCTGCCCGGTGCACGGCTACCTGGCCGGCGAACACGAGTTCTGCCCGAAATGCGACGAGGCCTTGCTGTTGCAACAACAGCGCCAAGGCACCGCTCACTGAATCCATCGACCGCAAGGAGCTTTATCCATGAGCGCAGTACAAACGATTCCACAGGCACAGCGTCAACGTTGCGAAGTCTGGACCCGAGTCATGGGCTATCACCGCCCGGTGGCGGCCTTCAACCCGGGCAAGCAATCCGAACACCGCGAGCGGGTGCACTTCACCGAACGCGCGGCCGGGCGTCCATGAGTCGAGTGCTACGGGTCGGGGGCATGGTGCCCCTGACCACCCTCGATTATCCCGGCCAACTGGCTTGCGTACTGTTCTGCCAGGGTTGTGCCTGGCGTTGTCGTTATTGCCATAACCCGCAACTGATCCCGCCGCGCGGCAGCGAGGAAGTGGATTGGTGCCGGGTGTTGGCGTTCCTCCAACGTCGCCAGGATCTGCTCGACGCCGTGGTGTTCAGCGGCGGCGAGCCAACCTTGCAGGACGGCCTGGCTGCAGCCATGGACGAAGTACGGCAGATGGGTTTTCGCATCGGCCTGCACAGCGCCGGCATCAAGCCAGCGGCGTTCGCCAAAGTGGTCGGACAGGCCGATTGGGTCGGCTTCGACATCAAGGCCTTGCCCGAGGACGCCCTGGACGTGACCCGCGTTGAAGGCAGCGGCGCGGCGAACTGGCGCAGCCTCGACCATCTGCTGGACAGCGGCGTGGACTATGAATGCCGGACCACCGTGCATTGGCACCTGTTCGACCCCGACCGACTGCTGGCCCTGGCCCGCCGCCTGAGCGAGCGCGGCGTCAATCGTTTTGCCGTGCAGTTGGTACGGACCGCGCGGATGCTCGACCCCCACCTTTCCAGCGTTTCGGCACACGCCTTGCAGCCCGAGCTGTGGGCCGCCCTGCGCGAGTTGTTTCCCTCGTTCGTTCTACGCAATTGAGCGACAGCGGGAACCCCTCAACGACAGCGGCCCGGGATGTCCGGGCCACATTTTTTTCCAATGGTTTTCAAATGCGCTGCCAGTCGGCAGGTAGTTGAACAGGGAGCATTTGACATGACCAGAATCACCACTGCCCAACGTATCGTGATCGGCTTTGCCATCGCGCCACTGGCGTTGATCGCCCTGGCACTGTACGCCTTGAACGACTTGGCGATGCTGCGTGACCAGGCGGTGCAGATCGTCCGGCAGGATTGGCCGAAGATCGATCCGATCATGGTCATCGCCACGGGCGTGCGCGACAACGCCAGGAACACTCGGGATCTGCTGATCGACAAGAACAACACTCAGGTCCAGCAATCCATCGACACCACCCGCCAGCGCATCACCCAGGCTTTTGCGACGCTGGAGCCGCTGTTCGACCAACCCGAAGGCAAGGCCGCCTACGCCGAGTTGAAGAAGCGCCGCGAGGCCTACGTGGCCGCGTTCGTCCAGGTGCAGGCGCTGATCCGCCAGGGCGCGACGGATGAGGCGATGACGCAGCTCAAGCAGGGCGTGATCCCGGCGGAGCTTGAGGTGTACAAGAGCCTTGAAGTGATGATGACGATGCAAGGCAGGATTTTTGGCGAGCGCGAACAACTGGCCCAGGCGCGCTATAGCGAGGCGCGACGCAACATGCTGTCCTTGGTGCTGGCGTGCCTGGCCGTGGTCAGCACCGTCGCGCTGCTGGTGACCCGCAGCGTGACCCGGCCACTGGGCGGCGAGCCCAATGATGCGGCGCGGGTGCTGAGCCACATTGCCCGGGGCGACCTGACGATCCGGGTGCCGGTGGGCGTCGGGGCGAACGACAGCGTCATGGGTAGCATGCACGACATGCAGCAGAGCCTGAATACGATGGTCCGGCAGATTGCGGCGTCGGTGGATCGGGTCGCCAGTTCGTCCGAGGAGTTGAGCGCGGTGAGCAGCCAGACCAACAGCACCTTGCAGTTGCAAGGGCAGGAAATCGAACAGGCCGCGGCGGCGGTGAACCAGATGACCGCGGCGGTGGATGAGGTGGCGCGCAACGCCGTGAGCACCAGCGAAGCCTCGCGACTCTCCGAGCAGACCGCCCAGCGCGGTCGTGAGCAAGTCCAGGAAACCGTGGCGTCGATCCATGCGTTGGCCGACGGCGTGACCGATACTTCCGGGCGAATCCAGCAACTGGCGGGACGCGTCCAGGACATCAGCTCGGTGCTGGACGTCATCCGTGGCATTGCCGAACAGACCAACCTGCTGGCGCTCAACGCGGCCATCGAAGCGGCCCGGGCCGGGGATGCCGGGCGCGGGTTCGCGGTGGTGGCCGACGAGGTGCGGGCCCTGGCCCATCGTACCCAGGACTCGACCCGGGAAATCGAAGACATGATCGGCAATATCCGCCAGGACAGCGAGCAGGCGGTCAGCGCCATGCAAGGCAACAGCGAACGGGTGCGAACCACCCTGAAAGTGGCCCAGCGCTCGGGCGAGGCACTGGATGAAATCGCCCGCTCGATCTCGCAGATCAACGAGCGCAACCTGATGATCGCCAGCGCCACGGAACAACAAGCGCTGGTGGCTCGCGAGGTGGACCGCAACCTGGTGGGCATCCGCAACCTCTCCGAGCAGGTGCTGCTCGGTGCGCGTCACACCGACACCGCCGG
Source organism: Pseudomonas agronomica (assembly GCF_025917275.1). Taxonomy (GTDB): domain Bacteria; phylum Pseudomonadota; class Gammaproteobacteria; order Pseudomonadales; family Pseudomonadaceae; genus Aquipseudomonas; species Aquipseudomonas agronomica. The sequence goes on from NZ_JAOSHO010000178.1 coordinate 9,366, forward strand.
CCAGGACCTGGCGCAGATGGCCGGGTCGCTGCATCAGACGGTGGCGCGGTTCAAGGTGTAGCCCTTGTAGCACCGGGCTTGTGTGG
>NZ_JAOSHO010000179.1 GCF_025917275.1 Pseudomonas agronomica
GAGACAGGACACCTGTTCAAGCGCCAATCAGCGCTTGAACGCCTTCACTTCAGCTTCACGCAGGCGCGGGGCGAGCTTGTCGAGCACACCGTTGACGAACTTGTGGCCGTCGGTAGAACCGAAGACCTTCGCCAGTTCGATCCCTTCGTTGATCACCACGCGATACGGTACGTCGACGCGCTTGAGCAGCTCCCAGGTGGACAGGCGCAGGACCGCCAGTTCAACCGGATCCAGCTCTTCGATGGTCAGGTCCAGGCAAGGCGTGAGGGCAGTGTCGATTTCGGTCTTGAATTGCGGAACCCCGTGGAGGATCTCGCGGAAGTACGCACCATCGACATCACTGAAATCGTTATCGACCCGGAATTGAGCTTCGATCTCGTTCAGCGATTGCTTGGCCATGTGCCATTGGTACAGGGCCTGGGTCGCGAGCTGACGGGCTTCGCGACGCTTGGCGCTTTTCGATGGCTTGCCGGCGTCCGCAGGCTTTGGATCGCGCGGGTTGAAACGATCGCTTTCGTCGCTAATCACTTGGCCTCCAACTGCGCCAGCAGGCTGACCATTTCCAGGGCGGACAGGGCAGCTTCGGCGCCTTTGTTGCCGGCCTTGGTGCCGGAACGTTCGATGGCTTGCTCGATGGAATCAACGGTCAGCACGCCGAAAGCGACCGGCACGCCGAACTCCATGGACACCTGGGCAAGGCCCTTGGTGCATTCGCCCGCCACGTATTCGAAGTGCGGAGTACCGCCACGAATGACCGCGCCCAGGGCGATGATCGCCGCATATTCGCCTTTTTGAGCGACTTTCTGCGCAACCAGCGGAATTTCGAAGGCGCCAGGCGCACGGATGATGGTGATGTCGCCTTCGCTCACGCCATGGCGAACCAGCGCATCGACCGCGCCGTCGACCAGGCTTTCAACCACAAAGCTGTTGAAACGGCCGACTACCAGCGCGTAGCGGCCCTTGGGGGCGATGAAGGTACCTTCGATGGTCTTCAGGGTCATTCGTCAGATCTCTTAAAGAGCCGGAGCACGTTCGATACGCGCTCCTCAGTGATATTAGCCACGAATACAGGGCGGGAATCCCGGGCCATTATTCGGAGGGCACGTATTCTACAACTTCCAGATCGAAACCGGATATCGCATTAAATTTCATGGGTGCGCTCATCAGGCGCATTTTGCGTACGCCCAGGTCGCGAAGAATCTGCGAGCCGGCACCGACGATGCTGTAGGTGGTCGGCTTTTTCACCGGTTGTTGCTCGGTGGTTTCGCGGATATGCGCCAGCAGCACATCGCCATCGAGCGGGTGTCCGAGCAGCAGCACCACGCCGCTGCCCGCCTCTGCCACCGCGGCCATGGCGGCGCGCAGGCTCCAGCGGCCTGGTTGCTTGACCATCAGCAAGTCGCGCAGCGGGTCCATGTTATGCACGCGAACCAGCGTCGGTTCTTCAGCGCAAACAGTCCCCAGGGTCAGCGCCATGTGCACGTCGCCTTCCACCGAATCGCGGTAGGTCACCAGGTTGAACTGGCCCAGTTCGCTGTCCAGCGGCTGCTCGGCAATCCGCTGAACGGTACGTTCGTGGATCATCCGATAGTGGATCAGGTCGGCGATGGTGCCGATCTTGATGTTGTGCTCGATGGCAAAGGCTTCCAGTTCCGCGCGACGGGACATGGTGCCGTCGTCGTTCATCACTTCGCAGATGACGCCGGCGGGCTCGAAACCGGCCATGCGCGCCAGGTCGCACGCCGCTTCGGTGTGGCCGGCGCGGGCCAGGGTGCCGCCGGCCTGGGCCATCAGCGGGAAGATGTGGCCGGGGCTGACGATGTCTTCGGCCTTGGCGTCGGCGGCCGCAGCGGCTTGCACGGTGCGCGCGCGGTCAGCGGCGGAGATACCGGTGGTCACGCCCTCGGCGGCCTCGATGGACACGGTGAACTTGGTGCCGAAGCCGGAACCGTTGCGCGGCGCCATCAGCGGCAGCTTCAGCAGTTCGCAGCGCTCGCGGGTCATCGGCATGCAGATCAGGCCGCGGGCGTGCTTGGCCATGAAGTTGATGTGTTCGGCCTTGCAGCATTCGGCGGCCATGATCAGGTCGCCTTCGTTCTCGCGGTCTTCGTCATCCATGAGGATGACCATCTTGCCTTGGCGGATGTCTTCAACCAGTTCTTCGATGCTATTGAGCGCCACTCGGCACCCCCTTGGGTCAGGATTTGAGGTAGCCGTTGGCGGCCAGAAAACTTTCAGTGATGTTACCGGTAGCAGGCGTTGCGGCCTTGTCGCCCAACAGCAGGCGCTCCAGGTAACGGGCCAGCAAGTCGACCTCCAGGTTGACCCGGCGGCCTGGCCGGTACGAAGCCATGATGGTTTCGCTCAACGTATGGGGAATGATCGTCAGCATGAACTCGGCGCCATCCACCGCGTTGACCGTCAGGCTGGTGCCGTCGACGGTGATCGAGCCCTTATGGGCGATGTACTTGGCGAGTTCTTTCGGGGCGCGGATACGAAACTCCACGGCCCGGGCATTATCGGTACGGGAAACGACTTCACCGACGCCATCCACATGGCCGCTGACCAGGTGTCCGCCCAGGCGGGTTGTCGGCGTGAGGGCTTTTTCCAGGTTGACCGGGCTGCCACTCTTGAGATCATTCATGGCGGTGCAGTCGAGGGTTTCGCGGCTGACGTCGGCGAGAAAACCGTTGCCCGGCAGCTCGACGGCGGTCAGGCAGACACCGTTCACGGCGATACTGTCGCCCAACTTGACATCGCTCAGGTCGAGCTTGCCGGTTTCGACATGGACCCGCACATCGCCGCCCTTGGGGGTGAGTGCACGGATGCTGCCGATGGATTCGATGATGCCGGTAAACATGGAGTCCTCCTCGAGAACAGGCCGTCGCTTGCGCGAAAGCCGGAAATTATACGCTCGCCAGCGGAACGGGGACGGCAATGACTCGCCAGTCATCGCCCACGGCGCGAATGTCGATGATTTTCAGCAGTGGCGCGTCTTTCATTTGTGCCAGTGGCCAGTCGAGCAGCGGCCGCGCTGTGGAACCGAGGAACTTGCCGGCAATGAAAATCTGGAATTCGTCCACCAGGCCTTGCCGGGCAAATGCTCCCGCCAGTCGCGGGCCGGCCTCCACCAGCACTTCATTCACGCCTCGGGCCGCCAATTCAACCAACAGCCGTCGCAAATCGACCTGACCGTCTTCACCCGCCACGATCATGCATTCGGGACCGTTGGCGTACTGTTCTTCCACCGCCATGCAGGTAGCGACCAGCGCCGGGCCGGCCTTGAAAAACGACGCGTTCAGCGGCACCCGCAGGCGTCCATCCACGAGCACGCGCAATGGCGGGCGGCTCATGGCCAACGCAGTCTGCTCGGCGTCCAGCCCCAGCTCGTCGGCGCGCACGGTCAGCCGGGCGTTGTCCGCCAGCACCGTGTCGGCACCGGTCAGCACGACACTGGCCTGGGCCCGCAGGCGTTGGACCGCCGAACGTGCAGCGGGGCCGGTGATCCACTGGCTCTCGCCGCTCTCCATGGCGGTGCGACCATCGAGGCTCATGGCGAGCTTGACCCGCACGAACGGCAGGCCGTGCTCCATGCGCTTGAGGAAACCTTCGTTGAGCTTGCGCGCTTCGCCTTCGAGCACGCCGCTTTCAGTCGCGATGCCAGCCTGGGCCAGCCGTTGGAGACCGCGACCGGCGACTTCGGGATTGGGGTCCTGCATCGCCGCCACCACCCGCGCCACGCCAGCGTTGACCAGCGCATCGGCACACGGCGGCGTACGGCCATGGTGGCTGCACGGTTCGAGGGTCACGTAGGCCGTGGCGCCCCGGGCGTTGTCACCGGCGGCGCGCAGGGCATGGACTTCGGCGTGGGGTTCGCCAGCGCGGATGTGCCAGCCTTCGCCGACCACCTGCCCGTCCCGCACGATCACGCAACCCACGCGCGGATTGGGGTGGGTGCTGTAGTGACCGCGCCGCGCCAGTTCCAGGGCACGGGCCATGTAATGAGCGTCAAGGACGGCTTGCTGCGCCGGGCTGGTCATTCTTTCACCGGCTCGCGGGCCAGGCGGTCGATTTCTTCGCGGAACTCGTTCAAGTCCTGGAAGCGTCGATAGACCGAGGCGAAGCGGATGTAGGCCACTTCATCGAGCTTCTGCAACTCGGCCATCACCAGCTCGCCGACAACGAGGGACTTGACCTCGCGCTCGCCGGTCGCGCGCAGCTTGTGCTTGATGTGCACCAGCGCCGCTTCCAGGCGCTCGACGCTCACCGGGCGTTTCTCCAGGGCGCGCTGCATGCCGGCGCGCAGTTTTTCTTCGTCGAACGGCTGGCGGCTGCCGTCGGTCTTGATCAGGCGCGGCAACACCAGTTCAGCCGTCTCGAACGTCGTGAAACGCTCGCCGCAGGCCAGGCATTCGCGGCGGCGGCGGACTTGTTCGCCTTCGGCGACCAGTCGCGAGTCGATGACTTTGGTGTCGTTGGCACCGCAGAAGGGACAGTGCATGGTGGCAGGCAACAAAAAAAAGGGAGGGCCATGGTAGCGCATCCCACTGGCAAGACAAGCCATAGGGTTTACGGTATACAGACGGGCTTATCGCCAGATCCATGGAAATCACCTTGCTGGAGCCACCCATGCCGCTACGATCCATTGTTTTGCTCAGCCTTTTCAGCCTGCTGATGGCGTGCAGCAGCGACGCCCCCAAACCCGCCCCACCGGCGCCAGCACCCGCACCAAAACAGGCCCAGGAGAAGGCCCGCCAGGCGGCGGAGCTGGGACCGCTTCCGGCGTACCAGCGGGAATTGAGCGGTACCTTGCAAGGCGTGCCGGCCGGCGCCGAAGTGGAGCTGGCGCTGCTGGTGATCGATGACAAGGATCGCCCGCAGCAACTGCTCGCCAGTTCCAGCCTGATCGGCACCAATCAGGCCCTGCCGTTCCATCTGCGCTTCAACCCCGAGGCGTTCCCCGTTGGCGCCCGCGTGGAATTGCGCGGCCGGGCCAGCCAGTCGGGCCAGTTGATCCTGCACCTGCCGGAGCAACGCATCAGCCAACCGACCACCCAGGCGCTGGGCGTCCTGCAATTCGTCAAAGCGCCATGACGGCACCGCAGGACCTGCAACAAGCGCTGGGCGAGTTGCTTGGCGATGCGCGTTTGGTGGCCTGTCCGCTACCGGGCACAGACTTGAAGTTGTGGCTGATTGACGGCGACAACATGGACCGCGCCTTCAGCCCAGAGGAAACCCGGCGCATCCTCCACGAACCGCCCTACTGGAGTTTTTGCTGGGCCAGCGGCCTGGCGATGGCGCGCTACCTGGCCGAACAGCCACAGTGGGTCGAGGGCAAGCGAGTGCTGGATTTCGGTGCCGGTTCCGGTGTGGCGGGCATCGCGGCGATCAAGGCCGGCGCGCTGGAAGTGGTGGCCTGCGACCTGGATCCGCTGGCCATCGCCGCGTGCCAGGCGAATGCCGAACTCAACGGCGTCGAGCTGGGTTATTCGACGGATTTCTTCGCCGAGGCTGATCGCTTCGATCTGATCCTGGTCGCCGACGTGCTCTACGACCGGGCCAACCTGCCGCTGCTCGATGAGTTTCTCAGCCGGGGTCGCGAGGCGTTGGTGGCGGATTCCCGGGTGCGGGATTTCCAGCATCCGCTGTACCGGCGCATCGAAATGCTCGAGGCCATGACCTTGCCGGACCTGGCCGAGCCGGAGGAGTTTCGGCATGTGAGCCTGTACCACGCGCGGCGTTGACCCTAGAAGCATCGCGAGCAAGCTCGCTCCCACAAGGGATCTCAAGTGTTCATGCGATCCTTGTGGGAGCGAGCTTGCTCGCGAAGGCGTCCTGCCAGACACCACAAGACGAAAGACCTCCCCGCTTTCAGCCACCCCAACCAAGCCGTATAGTTGCCCCATTCAAGCGTTCTACGAGATTTCCCATGACCCAGGACACGCCCTACATCTTCGACGCCACCACGGCCGATTTCGACCAGTCGGTGATCGAAAACTCCTTCCACAAACCGGTGCTGGTGGATTTCTGGGCCGAGTGGTGCGCGCCGTGCAAGGCGCTGATGCCCATGTTGCAAGGCATCGCCGAGAGCTATCGGGGTGAACTGCTGCTGGCCAAGGTCAACTGCGACATCGAGCAGGACATCGTCGCCCGCTTCGGCATTCGCAGCCTGCCGACCGTGGTGCTGTTCAAGGACGGCCAGCCGGTTGACGGTTTCGCCGGGGCGCAGCCGGAATCGGCGGTGCGGGCAATGCTCGAGCCGCATGTGCAGATGCCGCCGCCAGCCGCCGCCGATCCGTTCGAACAGGCCCAGGCGCTGTTTGACGAAGGCCGCTTCGCCGATGCCGAAGCCGTGCTCACGGTGCTGCTGGGCGAAGACAACACCAACGCCAAGGCGCTGATTCTCTACGCTCGCTGCCTGACCGAGCGCGGCGAGTTGGGCGAGGCACAGACAGTGCTCGACGCGGTGAAAAGCGACGAGCACAAGGCCGCACTGGCCGGTGCCAAGGCGCAGATCCAGTTCCTCGGCCTGGCCAAGGATCTACCGGACGCCGCCGACCTCAAGGCGCGCCTGGCGCAAAATCCGCAGGACGATGAGGCGGTGTATCAACTGGCGATCCAGCAACTGGCGCGCCAACAGTACGAAGCGGCCCTCGATGCGCTGCTCAAGCTGTTCATCCGCAATCGCAGCTACAACGAGGGCCTGCCCCACAAGACCTTGCTGCAAGTGTTCGAACTGCTGGGCAACGACCATCCGCTGGTAACGACCTACCGCCGCAAGCTGTTCGCCGCGTTGTATTGATTGCAGTGCAGGAGCTGCGTAGGAGCTGCCGAGCGAAGCGAGGCTGCGATCTTTTGATCTTTTGATCTTTCACTTGAGATTCAAGTGGTCTGGGGTAAAGATCGCAGCCTCGCTTCGCTCGGCAGCTCCTACACGGCCTACACAGCGCCTACACTGTTTCGTGCCAGCTGTAGAGCGGTGTGTCGCCGCCGCTGATGACTTTTACATCCGGGCTGTGGCGCAGGCGCACCAGCAGGCGCTTGCCTGACGAGGCGCTGCCGGTCAGGCCTTCGAGTTGTTCCAGCAGGTCCGGGCCGCTCAGTTGGCCGGCCTTGCGCAGCAGTTCCCGGGCGATCTGCCACTGGGCATCGTCCTGATTCGTCGACTTGGCCGGGGCCGTCGTCGCCCCCTCTGATTGGGCCACTTGCAATTGCGCGCCGAGCTGCGCCCAGTCGCCCTCATCCATTTCGATCGTCAAGTCCACCGGCCACTCGCCGACGGTTCCGCGTATCCGCAACATCACCGTGCTCCTGAAGATTTCATGTTCGCATGCTCCCATGGGCCTTGCGCGACGCCAAGCAGACGGTCAAACTCTGCGCACTTTCGTTATAAGATTACATAACCTTTTCGGAGACTCGTCATGCGTCGTCTGCTTCTCGCTTTGCCGTTCGCCCTGCTGCCATTGGCCGTCGCTCACGCCGCGGTGGAGCATGACCATGATCACGAACATGGCAGCCTCGGCGCCCATGAACACGGTGTCGCCCGATTGAACGCCGCCCTGGACGGCCAGACCCTGGAATTGGAACTGGAAAGCCCGGCGATGAACCTCGTGGGCTTCGAACACGCCGCCACCAGCGATGCCGACAAGGCCAAGGTCGCCGCCGTGCGCGCGCAACTGGAAAAACCGCTGGCGCTGTTCAACCTGCCAGCCGCCGCCAACTGCACCGTGGCCCAGCAGGAACTGGAAAGCCCGTTGTTCGGTGATGAACCGGACCATGAAGACCATGACGAAGACGCCGATGGCGACGAACACCATGGCGAACACAGCGAGATCCACGCCCACTACCAATTCACCTGCGCCACCCCTGGCGCCTTGAAGAACCTGGACTTGGCAACGCTGTTCAAAACCTTCCCGGCCACCCAGAAAATTCAGGTACAACTGATCAGCCCGAGCGGCCAGCAAGGCGTGGAAGTGACGGCCAAGGCGCCAGCGCTGAAATTCTGATTCACCGCAAAAACCCTGTGGGAGCGAGCCTGCTCGCGAATGCGGTGAGTCAGTCAACATCGGTTTGGATGTGCCGGCGCCTTCGCGAGCAGGCTCGCTCCCACAGGAACTCCCGTTAACCTGAAAAACCGGCGATATGACCCAAGCACTCATCGAATTGTCCAACCTGGGCTTCAGTTGGCCCGGGCATCCGCCCTTGCTGGATATCCCGGCGTTTCGCCTGGAAGCCGGCGAAACCGTGTTCCTCAAGGGTCCGAGCGGCAGCGGCAAGACCACCTTGCTGGGACTGCTGGGCGGTGTGCAGACACCGGATCGCGGCAGCATCCGCCTGCTCGGCCAGGAACTCAGCGAACTGGGCGCCGGCCGCCGCGACCGCTTCCGTGTGGACCATACCGGCTACATCTTCCAGCAGTTCAACCTGCTGCCGTTTCTCTCGGTACGCGAGAATGTCGAACTGCCCTGCCACTTTTCCAAACTGCGCGCGCAACGGGCTATCCAGCGTCACGGCAGCATCGACCAGGCCGCCGCCGCCTTGCTGGCCCACCTGGGGCTGACCGATCCAAGCCTGTTGGAGCGGCGCGCCGATTCATTGTCCATCGGCCAGCAACAACGGGTCGCCGCCGCCCGCGCCTTGATCGGCCAACCGGAACTGGTGATCGCCGACGAACCGACTTCGGCCCTGGACTACGACGCTAGGGAAAATTTCCTGCGCCTGTTGTTTGCGGAATGCCGCGAGGCCGGGTCGAGCCTGTTGTTTGTCAGCCATGACCAGAGCCTGGCGCCGCTGTTCGACCGTAACCTCTCGCTGGCCGATCTCAATCGTGCCGCCACGCCACTCGAGGTCTGAGATGTATTTGTTCCGTCTAGCCATGGCCAGCCTGGCGAACCGCCGCTTCACCGCGATCCTCACTGCATTTGCCATTGCCCTGTCGGTGTGCCTGCTGCTGGCGGTGGAACGCGTGCGCACCGAAGCGCGAACCAGTTTCGCCAGCACCATCAGCGGCACCGACCTGATCGTCGGCGCCCGTTCCGGCTCGGTGAACCTGCTGCTGTACTCGGTGTTTCGCATCGGCAACGCCACCAACAACATCCGCTGGGACAGCTTCGAGCAGTTCGCCAATAACCCGAAAGTGAAGTGGGCGATTCCCATGTCCCTCGGCGATTCCCATCGCGGCTATCGGGTGATGGGCACCACCGAGGCCTATTTCGAGCATTACCAGTACGGCCGCCAGCAACACCTGGAACTGGCCGATGGCCGGGCGTTCGCCACCGATCCATTCGAAGTCGTGCTGGGCGCCGAAGTGGCCGAGGCGCTGCATTACAAACTGGGTGACAAACTGGTGCTGGCCCACGGCGTGGCGGCGATCAGCCTGGTCAAGCATGACGACAAGCCCTTCACCGTGGTCGGGATTCTCAAGCGTACCGGCACGCCG
>NZ_JAOSHO010000018.1 GCF_025917275.1 Pseudomonas agronomica
GCGCCCTCATCGACGATCGCGCTTGGATGCTGATAGTAGTTCATGGCTTCAGGCTCACATTGGGCTGAGGTTGATCGAGAGCACGTTGCAGTTGCTCGGCAGCATAGTGCCCATAACGACTTGCACCCACTTCGTTGAGGTGGTGGCTGTCACGGTAGATGAGCAAGCCTTGCTGATAAGGCGCAGCGGCAAAGAAGCTGCTATTGGAAAAGTCCAGGAAACGCACGCCGGGCGTGCGGTCGACAATGGCCTGAACTTGTTGGTTGGCAGTCTGCCACTCGTGATTGAACCTCAATGGTGCCGGCAGGCCAATCTCGGTAAAGCGCCTTACCCGCTGTACGTCTGTTTCAAACATAGGTATCTGAGCAAGAACCACGACATGTTTATGGGCTCCTGCGGTATCGACGAGAAATTCAGCGAACGCCTTGGCAAATGCTTGGCTCTGCATCTGGTACTGCCACATCCCTGCGATGATCACCCTCTCCACCTTCGGCAACTCACCTGCCACGGCCTCGATCTGCGCGCGGCAAGGTTTTTGCGCCCAGGCTGGCAGGCGTTCAAAGTCGAAGCCAGGGATAGGCACGCAACTGCTGGCAGTGAGCACACGGTAAGCGACGCCCTGCTCTTCGCCCACCTGGTCGAAGAAGTAGTTCAGTTGAGCAGCATGGCTATCACCAATTACCAGGACGGAGACTTCGGCATCCGCCTTGCCTCGCTTGCACGCGCCCACTTGCGTGCCATGGCAGATAAGCTCTGGAGCAGCATAACGGGTGAGCTCCACAGGCAAAGGAGCGACCAGCGAGGCGTTGATACGTTGCCCCCCCCATGCCACCAGCACGACCACAGTCCCTGCTACAACCCACTTGGGTACTTGGCGCATCATGCCGGAAGCGTTTCTGGCGGGTGTTTCGACCAAGCGATAGGAGAGCCATCCCAGCAGAACAGAACTGGCCACGAAAATTGGCAACCATGCGGCCGTCAGCTCGTACTGCCCCGTGTAATAGCGAATGAATGCCAGCACCGGCCAGTGCCAAAGGTACAGCGAATAGGAAATGCCGCCGATCCAGACCATTGGCCGAGTGGCAAGCAACGCGCTGACCGGACCACGCCGGGCGGCGATGAGCAGCCCTGCCGCGACACAAGGCAGGATGGACCAGAAGCCTGGGAAGTGTTGCTTATCGATAGCCAGCACCGCCCAAGCCAGCAGGATTGCGCCCAGGCCACCGAACACGCTTGCAAGTAACATGGGTAGTTCGCGCTGGCGCATTAGCAAGGCAACGATGGCACCGACCATGAACTCGGGGACCCGTGCCGACAGGGCAAAGTACATCCTATCTTGCGATTCACCCAGTCCGCGGTAGCCGCTCCAGGCAAACAGACTGGCGGCTAGCAAGGCAAACGCCGTGAGACGCCATTGCTTTGGCAAGAAAATGACCAGCACTGGAAAGAACAGATAGAACTGCATCTCAATGGCCAAGGACCAGGTATGCAAAAGCGGCAACTCATCGGCCCGCGGCGCGAAATAACTGCCGAAGCCAGAGAAGTACTGGTTGCTGGTAAACAGCGCCGACGACTTCAGGCTGTCGAGGAAAAATGCAAAGTCATCAGGCACAAACATAAACGCGGACAGCGCGCACACCACTACCAGCATGACGAAATACGCCGGCAGAATGCGCTTGACGCGGCTAGCATAGAATGAGACGAGATCGACCTTGTCACTTCGCTCGGTCAACAGTGCCGTTATAATGAAGCCAGAGATGACAAAAAAGATGTCGACGCCAACATATCCGGCTTTCAGCCAGCCATTATTGGCGTGATAAAGCATGACCGCCAGCACGGCGATTGCACGCAAGCCCTGAATATCGAAACGAATATTGCGCGCGTGGCGCATCGCACCCGCTTCTTTTGGCTTGTTGAAATTATTGTTCGACACGCTGGCTCGCGATCCTGCTTGGGGAAATTTGAGAACGGATGGCGCAAAGCCACCCGTATTGTCTCGCCTATCAGCGAGAAAGGGCTTGGACGAACGGATGCGCTTCGTTGTCCGCTGCCACGACAATGGCCGCACTGCGAATGGTATTGACCGTCTCCACGCAATGGCGAGCATCCTCGATGCCATAACCACGACCAGCCAGGATTTCCTCGTAACTGGTTGTGTGCAGATCAGTGAAGCCTTCGGAGAACTCCATTTCTTCACCGTTAACGGTAATCGAACGGTAAGTCGGCTTCTTGCCCTTCACCGATTCCGGCAGGTCGTTGGCGTCGACCGACAGGAACCAGCGTACGCGTGCTTTCTCGTACTCCAGGTACCCGGCCGCCTTGTGTTCGGAAGTGAAGTGCACAACGTTTCGCTGCAGCTTGCCAAAGATGAAATGCAGCATGTCGTAGAAGTGCACGCCAATGTTTGTGGCTACGCCGAATGACTTGCGTGGGTTACCTTTCCAGCTTTGCAGGTACCACTTGCCGCGAGAAGTGATGTAGGTCAGGTCGACTTCGTACTTATGCGGGTTGTTCTCGCGAGCAACCTTGTCCTTCAAGGCAATGATTGCCTGGTGATGGCGCAGCTGCAGGATGTTGAACAGCCGCTTGCCGGTCTCTTGCTCGATCAGGGCCAACTGGTCCAACTGCTGCGGGGTCGGCACCAGCGGTTTCTCGCAGATCACGTCACAACCCAGGCGTAGGCCGGCGGTAATTTGCGGGTGGTGCAGGTAGTTGGGCGAGCAGATCGACACGTAATCCAAGGCGGTCGCTGGGTCGCGTTTGAGGCTGTAGGCGTGGTCAAAGAAGAATTCGAACTCGGTAAAGAATTCGCTTTGCGGGGAAATGCTATCGATGATGCCTACCGAATCATTGATATCATAAGCGGACACTAATGTATTGCCGGTATCCTTAATGGCACGCATGTGGCGAGGGGCGATATAACCGGCAGCACCAATTAAAGCAAAACGTTTCATCCAGAACGCTCCTGTCATCAAGCCTTGATAATATTCGATTGAGGGGCACGGTATTTACCGCGACTATCGATGATTAGCTGTGCATGCCGACTGATAAGTTCATAATCGAATTTATCGTGATCTGTGGCCAGGATGACGGCATCATAAGCTTCCAAGATATCAGCAGTCAGAGGCTCACTGGACAAATTAAAGTGATGCTCACGCATTTTTGGGAACTTCAAAACGTGCGGATCGGAATAACCTACGACACCACCTTTTGCCTCGACCAGCTCCATGATTTCCACCGAAGGAGACTCTCGCATGTCATCTACGTTCTTCTTGTAGGCGATACCAAGCACCAGAACCCTGCTACCTTTTAGAGCCTTACCACGGTCATTCAGGCCGTCCATCAACTTGCTCAGAACGTACTCTGGCATCGCTTGGTTGACTTCCCCCGATAGTTCAATGAATCGCGTATGCAGTCCATATTCTCGCGCTTTCCAAGTGAGGTAAAACGGGTCGATTGGTATGCAATGACCACCTAGACCGGGACCTGGATAATAAGCTGTGAAGCCGAAGGGCTTTGTTGCGGCAGCGTCAACCACCTCAAAAATATCGATACCCATGCGGTCTGCGACCACTTTCATTTCGTTTACCAAGCCAATATTTACCGCACGGTGGATATTCTCAAGCAACTTGGTCATTTCTGCAGCTTTGGTAGAGCTAACCTGCACGACTTGGTCAATGGCGTGCTCATAAAGGGCGACACCTACCTCAAGACAAGCTGGGGTATGCCCACCAATTACTTTTGGGATAGTGCGAGTTTCGAAGTTTGGATTTCCTGGATCTTCACGCTCAGGAGAGTAAACAAGAAAAATATTATCACCAACAACTAAACCTTTCTCTTCCACACGTGGCAACAACTCCTCTTCTGTCGTACCTGGATAAGTAGTACTTTCAAGAGAAACTATCTGCCCCACCCGCAAGTATGGTTTTATTGCGTCAGTTGTATTTATCACGAAGCTCATGTCGGGCTCGCGATATTTGTTTAGCGGTGTCGGCACGCAGAGGATCAGTGCATCGCATTCCGATACGCGCGTAAAATCAGTTGTCGCTTCAAACCCATTACGCCGAGCCGACTCCACCTTTTCTCCAGGTATATGCTCTATATAGCTCTTCCCCGAATTTAGCAGCTCAACTTTGGAACTGTCGATATCAAGTCCAAGCACCTTGAACCCGATTGCATTGTAGCGCAGCATCAGGGGCAGGCCGACGTAGCCAAGACCGACTATACCGATGACGGCCTCTTTTGATTTGAATTTGGCGACGCTCGCCTGCTTTATGCTCGACATCCAACTCTCCCTTTCAACTTTTTAATTCACTAATCTACTTAGATTCACAAGTCAGCCCCAAACAGGCCTAACCTCATTCCACCCTGACGCGAGAAACCATCGGACGCTTCTTTCAGTCTTCTTTTGCCAAAGCCAAAGCCCCTGAGCCAGGCTCGACGCTCCAAAGCCTACCGCCAGTCCAACAACCAATTCACTGCCTGGGACGCTCAGTAACTGCCAAATGAGAGGCCATCGAGGCGGCTTTGCGAGCAGCGAATACGCTTGTCACAAAAGGGTATTATGCCCGTTATGGGCGTGAATGGCTTTCATGAATTGCAGCCGGCTGAATCCAACCAGGTCTCGCGGGATCTTGCTTCTTTAGCTGCGCTTTTTTGCCGACATCATTACGACATCATTTCAGCGACCGCTGCCTTCGTGGCGCCCATCAACCAGCTCCTTGGTCGTTCCTAGCCCCCTTACTCATCTCAGCAGAATAGTGCCCAACCACCACCCACGACCGCATCAGCCTCCCTTGGGACAAAAATGGGTAGGCGTATCAACGAAAAACCCGTCTTCACAAGAATGTTTCTTATAAAGACGGGCTTCTAAAATAACTCATAGGCGGACACCAGATCGCTGTAAAGCATCTTGAAACCGGCGAAACCCTAGTTTGAGGGCCGCCGCTCTCTACTTCGCACAAGACTGTAATGGGTCAACGCTACGAAACTACCAATCAACCCACCGACAATAATACCAACCAATAAGATCATTGCCTTCCTTGGTTTGATAGGGCTCTCTGGAACCTCAACACTACCATCCTGCCGATAAACCGAAATTAGCTCAGGATCGATATTTAACTTACGATAAAAGTTATATCGCATTTGCAAGGTCCGCAAATCAGATATAAACGCATCATCCGAAGCCCTGGACTCCAACGTTTGAATTTCAGCCGCCAACGCCTTACTACCACGCTGGTAATCCATTTTATTACCCGTATCAACGGTAATATCCACAGCAGCAGACGAATTAATAGTCGGCGTAGTCAGGCCAATCGCTTGAGCAATCTTCAGCGCTTCGCGTAACTGCTGAATCCGATCCTCACGCACCCGCTGCGCAGTCTCCCGCAAGCTGGTAATCCGCTGCTCAAGATTCCGCGCCCTCACCGAAGCTTCAGTCGTCACGTTCTTGATCAACTCCGCCTCCGCAGCCTCGCTGGCGCGCGCCACATAGGCCTTGGCCCATTCAGTCGCCTTCACCGGATCGCCGTTTTGAACGGTCACCGAGAAACGATCCGGCGTGTCCTTGCCCGGCCCCTTTACCACCAGCTCGCGCGCGAACCGATCATACAGGCGATCGAGAGCGCCCTTTCGCTGCGATTCATCCAGCGAAGGAAGATAAACCTGATTGAAAAAGTTCTGACGAAGAGACTCACCTTGCAAGTTACGAGCAAACACATCGTAAACATGCTTGATGGAATAAGTGTCGAGCTCGGTACTTTTCCCACGCCCATAGTTCAACTCAGCGATCCCATTCTGAGTCGGCGGCATGATAAAAAGCTTTGCTTCATAGACAGGTTTGCTGAGAAACGCGTAAGCAGCGGCGCCAGCAGTGACCAAAAGAGTAATGGCCAGGATCAGCCATTTTTGAGCCCAGAGCCCACGTGCAAGGGCGATCAGGTCAATTTCATCTTCGTCGCGCACTGCAATACGATTATCTTGCATGGATAGCCTCGCTTCCTTTTTTTAGCTTTGCGCTTGCAGACACACTGGACGCATTAAAAGGTAAGACGGGCAAGTCCCCGGCGGACACGGCGGTGTTTTTATTTAAATTAAACAAATGCAGCATACCCAAAGTCAGAAAATTGCGGCAGTGATCCTTACTCCGTCTTCCGAGACTACAGGGTTCACATATCCATTATTTCAGCCGCCGACCTCTCCCGGCGATCCACGCCAAAAGGGGGCCAATCATCATTCCACAGAGAAGCGCTAGCAAGACAAAAACCGAAACAGGAAGTTGCGGTGCCGACCATCCCAAGAACAACAATGCGACAGGCTGATTGTTTTCAAGCACGAACAGTACGATAGCCGAAGCCACGAGCACCGCAAGTACGACAAGCGCCAGGCGCCTAAAGTTCCGCATGGGGACCTCTTTTTTTTTGGGGCTGTTTCAGACGTCGTCATCCTCATCCTCATTCACCCGGTCTCGCAGCTCCTTGCCCGGCTTGAAGTGAGGTACAAATTTTCCATCAAGGCTGACCGATTGGCCGGTTTTCGGGTTGCGACCCACTCGCGGGGCGCGGTAATGCAGGGAAAAGCTGCCGAACCCACGGATTTCGATACGATCTCCAGTGGCCAGGCATTGGGACATTTGTTCGAGCATGGTCTTGATGGCCAGCTCCACATCCTTGGACGAGAGCAGCCCTTGATGGGTGACAATCCGTTCGATCAACTCCGACTTCGTCATGTTTTTCCCTTCTTTTTCAAGCAGCTAGGAAAATCGCTTCAAAGGTTTTAGCATGCCCGAAGGAATTTGAACAGCCCAACTATTGACATATCTGCCACGCATGCGGGTCGCCCCTTTTCGGTGCGAGCGGACAGAATCCTTCAACTAGCGACACATGACCAGCATCGTTCTTGTCACGCAACCTGCCGGATTGAAGCCGAAAGGATATTGATCCTGGTCCTTGGCGTCATCCGATCGGGTTATTACCTTGTAGCCTTGATCCTTGCACTCCCTGGCGGCGCGCTTGTAGCACTTCTCCCAGCCGGAGCCCAATCCTGAGCAATCAATCTCGATGCCGCTTACACCACGTACCGCGTGGGTCTTGGCGCCCGTCACGCACCCCGCCAACGTAAGCATAATGGCTACCAAAAAGAGCTTGTTCATTCAGATCCTTTCAATAAGAGACAGGCCCTGCCTCGGATGTTTTTGATTATGTTTCATAACAGAGACAGCCTGATGAAGCGGTTGGTTTCGCCGCGCCCCGAATGATCATGACCACTCCTTGTTCGATCGAGATAAGCCCGGGAAATCGCAGACACAAAAAAGGGCGACCGAAGTCGCCCTTTTTCTATGGTCTGACAGAACTCAGTTCTGCTTTTCCATCTGTGCACGCAGCAGGTCGCCCAGAGTGGTAGGACCAGCAGCAATGTCAGTAGCTGGCTTGTCGCGCAGGCTCTGGATTGCTTCTTTCTCTTCAGCATCGTCTTTCGACTTGATGGAGAGCTGGATTACGCGGCTCTTGCGGTCAACGCTGATGATCTTGGCTTCTACTTCTTCGCCTTCTTTCAGGACGTTGCGCGCGTCTTCAACGCGGTCACGGCTGATTTCGGAGGCTTTCAGAGTCGCTTCGATATCGTCGGCCAGGGTGATGATGGCGCCTTTGGCGTCAACTTCTTTCACGATGCCCTTAACGATTGCGCCTTTGTCGTTCTCTTGAACGTACTCGGAGAACGGATCGCTTTCCAGTTGCTTGATACCCAGGGAGATGCGCTCGCGCTCTGGGTCAACCGACAGGATAACGGTGTCCAGCTCGTCGCCCTTCTTGAAGCGGCGTACGGCTTCTTCGCCCACTTCGTTCCAAGAGATGTCGGACAGGTGAACCAGGCCGTCGATGCCGCCGTCCAGACCAATGAAGATACCGAAATCGGTGATCGACTTGATGGTGCCGGAGATTTTATCGCCCTTGTTGAACTGGCCAGAGAAGTCTTCCCATGGGTTGGACTTGCACTGCTTGATGCCGAGGGAGATACGACGACGCTCTTCGTCGATGTCCAGGACCATGACTTCCACTTCGTCGCCGACTTGTACGACTTTCGAAGGGTGGATGTTCTTGTTGGTCCAGTCCATTTCAGAAACGTGTACCAGGCCTTCAACGCCTTCTTCCAGCTCAGCGAAGCAGCCGTAGTCGGTGAGGTTGGTAACACGAGCGGTGACGCGAGTGCCTTCTGGGTAACGGGCTTTGATAGCGACCCATGGATCTTCACCCAGTTGCTTGAGGCCCAGGGAAACACGATTGCGCTCGCGATCGTACTTCAGAACCTTGACATCGATCTCGTCGCCAACGTTGACGATTTCCGAAGGATGCTTGATACGCTTCCAGGCCATGTCGGTGATGTGCAGCAGGCCATCGACGCCACCCAGATCGACGAATGCGCCGTAATCGGTGAGGTTCTTGACGATACCCTTGACCTGCTGGCCTTCCTGCAGCGATTCCAGCAGAGCTTCACGCTCGGCGGAGTTCTCGGCTTCCAGGACACTGCGACGGGAAACGACAACGTTGTTGCGCTTCTGGTCCAGCTTGATGACCTTGAATTCCAGCTCTTTGCCTTCCAGGTGCGTGGTGTCGCGCACTGGACGGACGTCAACCAGGGAACCTGGCAGGAACGCACGGATGCCGTTAACGTCGACAGTGAAGCCGCCTTTAACCTTACCGTTGATAACGCCCTTGACCACTTCCTCAGCTGCGAAGGCCGCTTCCAGAACGATCCAGCATTCAGCGCGCTTGGCTTTTTCACGGGACAGCTTGGTTTCACCGAAGCCATCTTCAACCGAATCCAACGCTACGTGAACTTCGTCACCAACGTTGATGTTCAGTTCGCCAGCGTCGTTGTAGAACTGCTCAAGCGGGATCAGCGCTTCAGACTTCAGACCAGCGTGAACGGTTACCCAGCGAGCCTGGTAATCGATATCAACGATAACACCGGTGATGATGGAGCCTGCCTGAAGGTTCAGGGTTTTCAAGCTTTCTTCAAAGAGTTCCGCAAAGCTTTCGCTCATTTTAATTCCTGTTGATTAGGGCGAAGTAAACGCCCATCTCCACACCCCAGACGATGTGGGTTAGTTTCATATATAAGAAGCACCGCAGGACTATGACTGGTCCCCTGCGGAGCTTCCTGGTCACCCGGCGATATCGCGAAGCGCGATCTCGCTCATGATGCGTTGCAACACCTGGTCGATGGACAACTCCGTGGAATCCAGCTGTATCGCATCGGCCGCCGGCTTTAGCGGGGCCACTGCGCGCTGGGTATCACGCTCGTCGCGTGCACGGATCTCATCTAGCAGACTCGACAGACTAACATCCTCGCCTTTGCCCTTCAACTGCAAATATCGGCGACGAGCCCGCTCCTCCGCGCTGGCGGTGAGGAAAATCTTCAATGGCGCATCGGTGAACACCACCGTGCCCATGTCCCGGCCATCCGCCACCAGCCCCGGCGGTTCCTGGAATGCCCGTTGGCGCTGGAGCAATGCCTCGCGCACCGCCGGCAACGCGGCGACCTGGGAAGCCCCGGCGCCGACGCTTTCGGTGCGAATGACATCACTGACTTCGTCACCTTCCAGGATGATCCGCTGCAGTTGGCCATCGGTGGCGGCGATGAACTGCACGTCCAGATGCGCGGCTAGTGCCTTGAGCAGTTCTTCGTTGGTCAGGTCGACGCCATGGTTGGCCGCGGCGAAAGCCAGCAAGCGATACAGGGCACCGGAATCGAGCAGATTCCAGCCCAGTTGCTTGGCGAGCATGCCGGCGATGGTGCCCTTGCCCGATCCGCTTGGGCCATCGATGGTGATGACCGGTGCCTTGATGTTCACGACTGTGCCTCTTGTGCGACTCGAATACCGACCTGCGCGCACAGCGCCAGGAAGTTCGGGAACGACGTGGCGACGTTGGCGCAGTCATGGATGCGGATCGGCGCGCTGGCGCGCAGGGACGCAACGCTGAACGCCATGGCGATACGGTGATCGCCGTGCCCATGGACTTCGCCGCCGCCGATCTGGCCGCCGTCGATGATGATGCCGTCCGGCGTCGGTTCACATTTGACGCCGAGCGCCAGCAGGCCGTCCGCCATCACCTGGATGCGATCCGATTCCTTGACCCGCAGTTCTTCAGCGCCGGTCAGCACGGTGCGGCCTTCTGCGCAGGCAGCCGCGACGAACAGCACCGGGAATTCGTCGATCGCCAGGGGAACCAGCGCTTCCGGAATCTCGATACCCTTGAGTTTAGCCGCTCGTACGCGCAAGTCTGCCACCGGCTCGCCGCCCACTTCACGCTGATTTTCCAGGGTGATGTCGGCGCCCATCAGGCGCAGGATGTCGATGACGCCGGTACGGGTCGGGTTGATGCCGACGTGCTCGAGCACCAGGTCAGAACCCTCGGCGATCGACGCAGCCACCAGGAAGAACGCCGACGAGGAGATATCGCCCGGCACTTCGATGTGGGTCGCCGCGAGCTTGTTGCCGGATTCAACGGACGCCGTGGCGCCGTCGACCGTGACCGGGTAGCCAAAGCCACGCAACATGCGTTCGGTGTGATCGCGGGTCGGGGCCGGCTCGGTGACGGTGGTCTTGCCTTCGGCGTAGAGACCCGCCAGCAGCAGGCAGGATTTCACCTGGGCGCTGGCCATCGGCATGGTGTAGGTCAGACCCTTGAGCTTGTTGCCACCACGAATGGTCATCGGTGGACGACCCTCGGCTGCGGTCTCGATCACCGCGCCCATTTCCCGCAACGGGTTGGCGACACGGTTCATCGGACGCTTGGACAGCGAGGCATCACCGGTCAGGGTGCTGTCGAAGTCCTGTGCGGCCAACAGGCCGGACAGCAGGCGCATCGACGTGCCAGAGTTGCCCAGGTAGATCGGGCCCGGCGCAGGCTTGAGGCCGTGCAGACCGACACCATGAATCGTCACGCGGCCGTGGTGCGGGCCTTCGATGACCACGCCCATGTCGCGGAACGCTTGCAGCGTCGCCAGGGCGTCTTCGCCCTCGAGGAAACCTTCCACCTCGGTCACGCCTTCGGCCAGGGAGCCGAGCATGATCGAGCGGTGGGAAATCGATTTATCGCCCGGTACACGAATCCGCCCACTGAGGGAGCCACCAGGTTGTGCCAGGAAAATCAGATCGTTGGAGTTCATAGCGTCCACATAGGCCCGACGGGCCAGGATTTTACTGAAATGCTCGCGGGCCACCCTGGCGCGCGTGAAAACGCCCAGCAATTGGTGCCCGTCCCCTGCATCGACCGCGTCGCGCAAGGCGTCGAGATCGCTGCGAAATGTATCGAGTGTGCGCAGGACAGCTTCGCGGTTGGCGAGGAAGATGTCGTGCCACATGACCGGGTCGCTACCCGCGATTCTCGTGAAATCGCGGAAACCGCCGGCAGCGTAACGGAAGATCTCAAGATTTTCATTGCGTTTGGCCAATGAATCCACCAGACCGAACGCCAGCAGGTGCGGCAAATGGCTGGTGGCGGCCAATACTTCGTCGTGTCGCTCGACTTGCATGTGCTCGACATCGGCACCCAGCTCGCGCCACAGGCGGTCCACCACCGCCAGCGCCGCCGGATCCGTCTGGTCCAACGGCGTCAGAATGACTTTATGGCGACGGAACAGCTCGGCGTTGGATGCCTCTACCCCACTCTGCTCGGAGCCGGCGATCGGATGCCCGGGCACGAAACGCGCCGGCATGCCGCCAAACGCCTCGGTCGCCGCCCGCACCACGTTGCCCTTGGCGCTGCCGACATCAGTGAGAATCGCTTGCCCGAGGTCCATGCCAGCCAATCGGGCCAGCAGTTTCTCCATGGCCAGGATCGGCACCGCCAACTGGATAACGTCCGCCCCCTGGCAAGCGAGCAGCAAGTCGTCTTCACAGCGATCGACCACGCCCAGCTCCACAGCAAGCTTGCGCGATTGCGGGTCGAGATCAACACCGACGACTTCACGGCACAACCCGCTTTCACGCAGGCCCTTGGCGAACGAGCCGCCAATCAACCCCAGGCCGACCACCACCAGGCGACCGATCATAGGTGCCGCAGGTTGCAGCGAGGTGACATCAACCACGAGCCAGGACCTTGCTCAACGCATCAAGGAAACGGCTGTTTTCCGCCGGCAGGCCGACGGTGACGCGCAGGTGATTGGGCATGCCGTAATTCGCTACCGGACGGACGATCACGCCTTCGCGCAACAGCCCTTGATAGACCGGCGCCGCGACGCGACCTACGTCGACACAAATGAAATTGCCCTTGGAAGGAATCCAACCCAGGCCCAACTCACGCAAGCCGGCTTCCAACTGCTGCATGCCGGCTTCGTTCAAGCGACGGCTTTCAGCGAGGTAGGCTTCATCCTGCAACGCGGCGCAAGCGGCAGCCAGGGCGAAGCTGTTGACGTTGAACGGTTGGCGCACACGGTTCAGCACATCGGCCACCACGGCGGTGGACAAGCCGTAGCCGACCCGCAGCGACGCCAGGCCATACGCCTTGGAGAAGGTGCGCGACACCAGCAGGTTCGGGTAGGCGGCGAGGAAATCCAGGCCGTCAGGCATATCGCTGCCCTCGGCGTATTCGATGTAGGCCTCGTCCAGCACCACCAGCACGTGCTCGGGCACGTCCTGCAGGAAGTCGTCCAGGGCCTGGGCGTCGAACCAGGTGCCGGTCGGGTTGTTCGGATTAGCGATGAAGACCACGCGCGTGTTGGCGTCGATGGCGGCCAACATGGCCGGCAGGTCATGCCCCCAATCCTTGGCCGGAACCACATGAGCATCGGCGCCGACGGCCTGGGTGGCAATCGGGTAGACCGCGAACGCGTGCTCGCTGAACACTGCGTTGAGGCCTGGCGCCAAATACGCACGGGCAACCAGCTCGAGAATGTCGTTGGAACCGTTACCCAGCGTGACCTGGCTCAGCTCGACGCCGCAACGTTCGGCCAGCAGGCTTTTCAGCGCAAAGCCGTTGCCATCGGGATAACGGGTCAGTTCAGCCAGCTCGTCGCGGATTGCCGCGAGCGCCTTGGGGCTCGCGCCCAGCGGGTTCTCGTTGCTCGCCAATTTGACGATGCTGGCCGGATCAAGGTCCAGCTCACGAGCCAATTCGTCCACAGGCTTGCCCGGAACGTAAGGCGAGAGTTGTTGCACGCCTGGCTGAGCCAGTGCGAGGAAGTTGCCACTCATTAGCTATCCGCCCTTAAAGAACTGCCTTGGGGTAGGAACCCAGCACCTTGAGTGCCACTGCTTCCTGACTGATTTTCTCCAGCACACCTTTTACCAGCGGATCGCGGTGGTGGCCGACGAAATCGATAAAGAACACGTAGGTCCATTTACCGCTGCGCGACGGACGGGTCTCGATGCGTGTCAGATCGATACCGTTGTCGTGGAACGGCACCAACAGTTCATGAAGCGCGCCGGGCTTGTTGCTCATGGAGACAATGATCGAGGTCTTGTCGTCGCCGGTCGGCGGTACTTCCTGGCTGCCGATCATCAGGAACCGCGTGGAGTTGTCCGGACGGTCCTCGATTTTCTCGGCCAGGCGCGTCAAACCGTAGAGGCCTGCCGCCATGTCACCGGCGATGGCCGCCGAGTTCCACTCACCCTTGACCCGCTTGGCCGCCTCGGCGTTGCTCGAGACCGCGACGCGCTCGACGTTCGGGTAATGGGCGTCCAGCCACTTGCGGCACTGGGCCAGGGACTGGGCGTGGGAGTAGATCCGGCTGATGCTGTCGGTCTTGGTGTTCTCGCCCACCAGCAGGTGGTGGTGGATGCGCAGCTCGACTTCGCCGCAGATCACCATGTCGTGCTCGAGGAAGCTGTCCAGCGTGTGGTTGACCGCGCCTTCGGTGGAGTTTTCCACCGGCACCACGCCGAAATTCACCGCGCCGGCGGCTACTTCACGGAACACTTCGTCGATGGCCGCCATCGGTTTGCTGATCACGGCGTGACCGAAGTGCTTCATGGCCGCAGCCTGGGTGAAGGTGCCTTCCGGCCCCAGGTAGGCGACTTTCAGCGGCTGCTCGAGGGCCAGGCAAGAAGACATGATTTCGCGGAACAAGCGCGCCATCTCTTCGTTGCCCAGCGGTCCCTTGTTGCGTTCCATGACACGCTTGAGCACCTGGGCTTCACGCTCGGGGCGATAGAACACCGGGACTTCGCCTTCGGCCAGGGAGGCCATTTTCACCCGGGCGACTTCCTGGGCGCAGCGCGCGCGCTCGCTGATCAGCTCCAGGACTTTTTCGTCCAGGGCATCGATGCGCAGGCGCAGCGCCTTGAGTTCTTGCTCAGACATCAGCCGTGTTCCTTCTCGAACTCTGCCATGTAGGCGACCAGCGCATTGACGGCGTTGATGTCCACGGCGTTGTAGATGGAGGCGCGCATGCCACCGACCGAACGGTGGCCCTTGAGGTTCAGCAGGCCGCGCTCGTCGGCGCCGGCCAGGAACGGCTTGTCGAGACGATCGTCGGCCAGACGGAAGGGGACGTTCATCCACGAGCGGTCGGACTTGTTGATCGGGTTGCTGTAGAGGCCGCTGGCGTCGATGAAGTCATACAGCGTGCGCTGCTTCACTTCGTTGAGCTTGCCGATGGCTTCGACACCGCCCTGCTCTTTCAGCCACTCGAACACCAGTCCCGACAGGTACCAGGCCAGGGTTGGCGGGGTGTTGTACATCGAGCCGTTATCGGCCGCGACCTTGTAGTTGAGCATGGTCGGGCACAGGGAACGGGCACGACCGAGCAGGTCTTCGCGAATGATCGCGACCAGGATCCCGCTCGGGCCAATGTTCTTCTGGGCGCCGGCGTAGATCATGCCGAAACGGGAAATGTCCACTGGGCGCGAAAGAATGTCCGAGGACATATCGGCCACCAGCGGCACGTCACCGGTTTCCGGGATCCAGTTGAATTCCAGGCCACCGATGGTTTCGTTCGGCGCGTAGTGAACGTAGGCAGCGTCCTTGGACAGGTTCCATTCGTTCTGGCCGGGAATGGCGAAATAGTCGTAGGGCTTGGCGGTGGCCGCCACGTTGACGTGACCGTAGCGCGACGCTTCTTCGATGGCTTTCTGCGACCAGATGCCGGTGTCGATGTAGTCGGCCTTGCCGTTTTCCGGCAGCAGGTTCAACGGGATCTGGGCGAACTGCTGGCTGGCGCCGCCCTGCAGGAACAGCACTTTATAGTTGGACGGGATGTTCAGCAGATCACGCAGGTCCTGCTCGGCCTTGGTGGCGATGGACACGAACTCATCGCTGCGATGGCTCATTTCCATGACGGACAGGCCCTTGCCATGCCAGTCGAGAAGTTCACCCTGGGCACGCTTCAGGACCGCTTCAGGAAGCGCCGCCGGGCCGGCACAGAAGTTATAGGCTCTCTTGCTCACATCCAATCTCGCTCTGATCTGGTGGTCACTAAATCTTTTGATCTACACACAACTCCACTGTGGGAGCGAGCTTGCTCGCGATGACGGACTGGCATTCAACATCAATGTTGACTGTTGTGCCGCTATCGCGAGCAAGCTCGCTCCCACAGGGGGGGCCGCTCACTCAAGGTATGAAACCTCAGGGGAGCAGCATTCCCCCGGCAGGGGATGGTGCAGTGTCGCAAATTTTCAAACGGAACAAACAACAAGGGGGCGAATCTTCATCCGCCCCCTGTGTGTCCGCTTAGTCCTGCGGTTCTTCTTCGTCTGCGGCAGCGTCAAGTGGTTGATCGCCGACGGTGTCGTCGACATCGGCACCGAGGGTGCCATCGAACGCTACACCTTCCTCGCCTTCTTCGCCTTCCAGCTCCTCGCCTTCGACTTCCGACGGTTCCTGGACGCGCTCAAGCCCGACCAGTTTTTCGTCCTTGGCGAGCTTGATCAGCGTCACGCCCTGAGTGTTACGGCCCAGGCTCGACACTTCGTCGACCCGCGTACGCACCAGCGTGCCCTGGTCGGAAATCAGCATGATCTCCTCGCCATCGAGCACCTGGACAGCACCGACCAGGCGGCCGTTACGCTCGTTGCTGACCATGGCAATCACGCCCTGGCCGCCACGCTTGTACTCGGGGAACTCGCTGATGGCGGTACGCTTGCCGTAGCCACGCTCGGAAGCCGTGAGGATCTGGCTGCCTTCTTCCGGGATCAGCATGGAAATCAGCTTCTGCCCTTCCGGCAGGCGCATGCCGCGCACACCGCGGGCGGTACGGCCCATGGCGCGAACGTCGGATTCCTTGAAGCGCGTGACCTTGCCACCGTCGGAGAACAGCATGACTTCGCGCTCGCCGTCAGTGATGGCGGCGGAAATCAGCACGTCGCCTTCGTCCAGCTCCAGGGCGATCAGGCCCACGCTGCGCTGGCGGCTGAAGGATTCCAGCGGGGTTTTCTTCACGGTGCCGTTGGCGGTTGCCATGAAGATGTAGTGACCTTCGGTGTATTCCTCCACCGGCAGCATGGTGGTGATGTATTCACCATCGTCCAGCGGCAACAGGTTGACCAGCGGACGACCGCGGGCGGCACGGGATGCTTCGGGGATCTCGTAGGTCTTCAGCCAGTACACCTTGCCCTTGCTGGAGAACAGCAGCAGCGTGGTGTGGCTGTTGGCGACCAGCAGGTGAGCGATGTAGTCCTCGTCCTTGACGCCGGTCGCCGACTTGCCTTTGCCACCGCGACGCTGGGCCTGATAGGCGGCCAGTGGCTGGGTCTTGGCGTAGCCGCCGTGGGAAATGGTCACCACGCGCTCTTCTTCCGGGATCATGTCGCCCAGGGTCAGGTCCAGGCGCGCATCGAGGATCTCGGTGCGGCGCACGTCGCCGTATTCGGCGCGGATCACTTCCAGTTCTTCGCGGATCACTTCCATCAGGCGCGTGGCGCTGTTGAGGATGCGGATCAGCTCGCCGATCTGGTTGAGGATTTCCTGGTACTCGGCCAGCAGCTTCTCGTGCTCCAGGCCGGTCAGGCGGTGCAGGCGCAGTTCCAGGATGGCTTGCGCCTGTTCCGGGGACAGGAAGTACTTGCCTTCGCGCAGGCCGTATTGCGGGTCGAGGTTTTCCGGACGGCACGAATCGGCGCCGGCACGTTCGACCATCGCCACCACCGCGGAGGATTCCCAAGGGGTGCTGACCAGCGCTTCCTTGGCTTCCGACGGGGTTGGCGAGGCCTTGATCAGGGCGATGACCGGGTCGATGTTCGACAGGGCAACGGCTTGGCCTTCAAGGATGTGGCCACGCTCGCGCGCCTTGCGCAGTTCGAATACGGTACGACGGGTCACGACTTCGCGGCGGTGACGAACGAAAGCTTCCAGCAGGTCCTTGAGGTTCAGGATCCGCGGACGGCCATCGATCAGCGCGACGATGTTGATGCCGAACACGCTTTGCAGCTGGGTCTGGGCGTAGAGGTTGTTGAGGATCACCTCAGGCACTTCGCCACGGCGCAGTTCGATCACGACGCGCATGCCGTCCTTGTCGGACTCGTCACGCAGCTCGGTGATGCCTTCGAGCTTCTTCTCTTTTACCAGCTCGGCGATCTTCTCGATCAGGCGGGCCTTGTTCAGCTGGTACGGCAGCTCGGTAATGACGATCTGCTGACGGCCACCCACCTTGTCGATGTCTTCGACGGTCGAGCGGGCGCGCATGTAGATGCGGCCGCGACCGGTGCGATAGGCCTCGATGATGCCGGCGCGACCGTTGATGATGGCAGCGGTCGGGAAGTCCGGGCCGGGAATGTATTGCATCAGCTCATCGACAGTCAGCTCGGGGTTGTCGATGAGGGCCAGGCAACCGTCGATGACTTCACCGAGGTTGTGTGGCGGGATGTTGGTCGCCATGCCCACGGCGATACCGCTGGAGCCGTTGACGAGCAGGTTGGGAATACGGGTCGGCATGACCGCCGGGATCATTTCGGTGCCGTCGTAGTTCGGCACCCAGTCCACGGTTTCCTTGTGCAGGTCGGCCAGCAGTTCGTGGGCCAGCTTGGTCATGCGCACTTCGGTGTATCGCATGGCCGCTGCGTTGTCGCCGTCCACCGAACCGAAGTTGCCCTGGCCGTCCACCAGCAGGTAGCGCAGGGAGAATGGCTGCGCCATACGAACGATGGTGTCGTACACGGCGGTGTCGCCGTGGGGGTGATACTTACCGATCACGTCGCCGACGACACGGGCGGACTTCTTGTAAGGCTTGTTGAAGTCGTTGCCCAGCTCGCTCATCGCGAACAGCACGCGGCGGTGCACGGGCTTCAAGCCATCGCGCGCATCCGGCAGCGCCCGCCCGACGATTACGCTCATTGCGTAGTCGAGGTAGGACTGTTTCAGCTCGTCTTCGATATTGACCGGGAGGATTTCTTTGGCCAGTTCGCCCATGAGAAGCCTGATTCCTTTTTCTGGTGAAACCTCGTCACGTCCAGATGGGACGAACGAAGCTCGCCGCTGCAGAACAAATGCCATGCAGCGACTTACGACAAATCAACGAGTTATGCCATGGATCTGCGCAGTAAAGGCCACCTCGCGAGGCAGCCTTGGAAACCGCCGGATGTTATCACAAGAGCCGCCACGCACCTATCCCCCAGATGCGCATGGTGTGTAGTTAGTTGACCGATGACAGGCTGGAAAGGGACGAGAGAGGCTTAGAGGCGCTGGGAATCGCGATTCGTGGCTGGATTCGGCTAATTTTCGGGCTTTGCGGGCTTTGCGGGCCCCATCGCGAGCAAGCTCGCTCCCACAGGGAACTTTGTATGCCTGGGAATTCAGGCACGCTGCGCATCCAATGTGGGAGCGAGCTTGCTCGCGATGGGGCCAGCTCAGACGCCGAAAGCCTTCAATGCAACCGCTTGCGACACATCAGTTGCGCCATCTTCGCCGCATCCGGCCGCTCGACGATGCCCTTCTCCGTCACGATCGCATCGATCAGGTCCGCCGGGGTCACGTCGAACACTGGATTGAAGGCATCGGCGTCCGCTCCGACCCGCTTGCCGCCGACTTCCAGCAGCTCGCGCCCATCACGTTCTTCGATCGGAATGTCATCGCCACTGGCCAGGTTCATGTCGATGGTCGAGCTCGGCGCCACCACCATGAAACGCACGCCGTGGTGCATGGCACAGACGGCCAGTTGGTAGGTGCCGATCTTGTTCGCCACGTCGCCATTGGCGGTGATGCGGTCGGCGCCGACGATCACCCAGGTCACGCCCTTGGTCTTCATGATGTGGGCGGCAGCGGAGTCGGCGTTGAGTGTCACCGGAATGCCTTCATTGGCCAGTTCCCACGCGGTCAGGCGAGACCCTTGCAGCCACGGACGGGTTTCGTCGGCATAGACGCGCTCGACCATCCCCTCGATGAACGCCCCGCGAATCACCCCAAGGGCGGTACCAAAGCCACCGGTGGCCAAGGCGCCGGTGTTGCAATGGGTCAGGATGGCCTGGGCGTTGCCCTGGTGCTTGCGGATCAGGTCAACACCGAGCTGGGCCATGGTCAGGTTGGCCTCGCGATCGCTTTCATGAATCGCCATGGCTTCCGCCTCAAGCACCGCCAAGGGGTCGGCCTGTTCCTTGAGGCGCGCCAATCGGTCGCGCATGCGGTCCAGCGCCCAGAACAGATTGACTGCCGTCGGCCGGGAATCGGCCAGCAAGGCAAAATCCGCTTCCAGCGCATCTTGCCAGTCACCACCTTCGGCCAACCGCGCACGCGCCGCCAGCACCACGCCATAGGCGGCACTGATGCCGATCGCCGGCGCACCGCGCACCACCATCGAACGGATGGCCTCGGCCACGCCGGCCGCGCTGGTGTAGCCGATCCAGTTTTCCTCGAACGGCAAAACACGCTGATCCAGCAGATAAAGAGCGCCATCGCGCCAATCGATGGCCTTTACCTTCTCCGCAGCCAACAGTCGATCGCGCATCCTTCACCCCGCACTCATGAACAAAAGCCGCCGATTATAGCGATCCCTCCGCGAAGACGCTCGGGTATACTTCGCCATCCTTTATAACCCATGGAACCATTCCACGATGCCCAAGCCTGCCGTTGCGCTCGACTTATTATTGCTGCCGACCTGGTTGGTGCCTGTCGAACCCGCCGGTGTCGTGCTCAAGGATCATGGCTTGGGCATCCGTGATGGCTGCATCGTGTTCATCGGGCCACGGGCCGAAGCCATGAAGTGCGATGCCACGCAAGTCCGCGAACTGCCTGGCATGCTGCTCAGCCCGGGCCTGGTGAACGCCCACGGCCACGCGGCAATGACGCTGTTCCGCGGCCTGGCGGATGATTTGCCGCTGATGACCTGGCTCGAACAACACATCTGGCCCGCCGAGGGCAAATGGGTCGATGAAGATTTCGTCCGCGACGGCACCGACTTGGCGATCGCCGAGCAGATCCAGGGCGGCATTACCTGTTTCTCCGACATGTACTTCTACCCCAAGGTTGCCAGCGACCGCGTCCATAACAGCGGCATCCGCGCGCAAATCGCCATCCCGATCCTCGACTTTCCGATACCCGGTGCTGCCAGCGCCGATGACGCCATTCGTCAGGGCATCGAGCTGTTTGGCGATCTCAAGCACCATCCACGAATCAAAGTCGCATTAGGCCCCCACGCGCCCTACACCGTGGGTGATGAAAACCTGGAGAAAATCCGGGTGATCGCCGAGGAGCTGGACGCGGCCATCCACATGCATGTTCACGAAACCGCCTTCGAAGTGCAGCAGGCTGTGGAGAACACTGGCGAGCGGCCTATGGCGCGGCTGGCCCGGCTTGGCCTGCTGGGGCCGCGCTTCCAGGCGGTGCACATGACTCAGGTCAGCGACGAGGACCAGGCCCTGCTGGTAGAACACAACTGCAGCGTGATCCATTGCCCGGAATCGAATTTGAAACTGGCGAGCGGTTTCTGCCCTGTGGAACGCCTGTGGCAGGCCGGCGTCAACGTCGCGGTCGGCACCGACGGCGCGGCAAGCAACAATGACCTGGACCTGCTGGGCGAAACCCGCACCGCCGCCCTGCTGGCGAAAGCCGTCGCCGGCTCGGCCACCGCGCTGGATGCCCATCGGGCCTTGCGCATGGCCACGCTCAATGGCGCCCGGGCGCTGGGTATCGAGTCGATCGTCGGTTCACTGGAAGTCGGCAAGGCTGCCGACCTGGTGGCCTTCGACCTGTCCGGCCTGGCGCAACAACCGATCTACGACCCGGTTTCACAGCTGATCTACGCCACCGGCCGCCATTGCGTGAAACACCTGTGGGTCGCCGGCAAGCCGTTGCTGGAGGACGGTCGCCTGACTCGCATGGACGAGGCGCAACTGACCGCCACGGCGCAGGCCTGGGGCCGCCGGGTGAGCGGCCAGAACGAATAGCACGCCCCTTGAGCCACGGCTCGGGGTTACTGATTTTTCAAGTTTTTCGAGGATCTGCACATGAGCAACGTCGACCACGCTGAAATCGCCAAGTTCGAAGCCCTGGCCCATCGCTGGTGGGACCGCGAGAGCGAATTCAAACCGCTGCATGACATCAACCCGCTGCGGGTCAACTGGATTGACGAGCGGGTCAGCCTGGCCGGCAAGAAAGTCCTCGACGTCGGCTGTGGCGGCGGCATTCTCAGCGAAGCCATGGCCCTGCGCGGCGCCACGGTCATGGGTATCGACATGGGCGAGGCACCGCTGGCGGTCGCTCAATTGCATCAACTGGAGTCCGGCGTCAGCGTCGAATATCGGCAGATCACCGCCGAAGCCCTGGCCGAGGAAATGCCCGGCCAGTTCGACGTGGTGACGTGCCTGGAGATGCTTGAACACGTGCCAGACCCTTCGTCGGTAATCCGCGCCTGCTTCCAGATGGTCAAGCCCGGCGGCCAGGTGTTCTTCTCCACCATCAACCGCAACCCGAAGGCCTACCTGTTCGCGATTATCGGCGCCGAATACATCATGAAGCTGCTGCCACGCGGCACCCATGACTTCAAGAAATTCATCCGGCCTTCCGAACTGGGCGCCTGGAGCCGCATGGCCGGGCTGACCGTCAAGGACATCATCGGCCTGACCTACAACCCGCTGACCAAGCACTACAAGCTGGCCGCCGACGTTGACGTCAACTACATGATCCAGACCCTGCGCGAGGAATAAGTCGATGCGTCTCCAAGCGGTTCTCTTCGACATGGACGGCACGCTGCTCGACACCGCGCCAGACTTCATCGCCATCTGCCAGGCCATGCGCGCCGACCGTGGCCTGCCGCCGATGAACACCCAGCACATCCGCGACGAAATTTCCGGCGGTGCCCGGGCGATGGTCGCTGTGACGTTTTCGATGGACCCGGAATCCCCGGGGTTCGAGGAGCTGCGCCAGGAATTCCTCGATCGCTACCTTAAAGGTTGCGCGGTCCACAGCCATTTGTTCGATGGCATGGCCGACGTGTTGGCCGACATCGAGGCGGCCAACCTGATCTGGGGCGTGGTCACCAACAAGCCGGTACGTTTTGCCGAGCCGATCATGCAGCAGTTGGGCCTGGCCGAGCGTTCGAAAGTGTTGATTTGCCCGGACCATGTGAAAAACAGCAAGCCAGACCCTGAGCCGTTGATCCTGGCGTGCAAGATGCTCGACCTGGACCCGGCCAGCGTGCTGTTCGTGGGGGATGACCTGCGGGACATTGAGTCCGGCCGCAGCGCCGGCACCAAGACCTGCGCGGTGACCTACGGCTACATCCACCCGGACGACAACCCCAAGCACTGGGGCGCGGATGTGGTGATCGACCATCCCCTGGCCCTGCGTGAAGTGCTGGATAACGCGCTGTGCAGTTGCTGATCTGAGTACCGCTTTTGTGGCGAGGGAGCTTGCTCCCGCTCGGCGACGAGGTCGACGCCAATTAGCTCAGGGGGACCGCTTCGCGGTCCAGCGGGAGCAAGCTCCCTCGCCACAAAAGCTCCTGACCATGACTGCTCTGCCCGCACAGTACCGTGCCGCTTATTTGTTGAGGTTTCTTTATGTTTGACTACTCCGCCCGCCCCGACCTGCTCGAAGGCCGCGTCATTCTGGTCACCGGTGCCGGCCGTGGTATCGGAGCGGCTGCCGCCAAGGCTTATGCCGCCCATGGCGCCACCGTGCTGTTGTTGGGCAAGACCGAGGCCAACCTGACCCAGGTCTACGACGAAATCGAAGCGGCCGGCCATCCACAGCCGGCGGTGATCCCCTTCAACCTCGAAACCGCCCTGCCCCATCAATACGATGAACTGGCCGCCATGATCGAGACCGAGTTCGGCCACCTTGACGGCTTGCTGCACAACGCCTCGATTATCGGCCCACGCACGCCGCTGGAGCAGTTGTCCGGTGAGAATTTCATGCGCGTGATGCACGTGAACGTCAACGCCATGTTCATGCTCACCAGCACACTGCTGCCATTGCTGAAGCTGTCCAAGGACGCGTCCGTGGTGTTCACCTCCAGCAGCGTCGGGCGCAAGGGCCGGGCGTATTGGGGGGCTTATGGCGTCTCCAAGTTCGCCACCGAAGGGCTGATGCAGACGCTCGCCGACGAAGTAGACACCGTTGCGCCGGTGCGCTCCAACAGCATCAACCCCGGCGCCACCCGCACCAGCATGCGGGCCCAGGCCTATCCGGGGGAAAATCCGCTCAACAACCCGACGCCTGAAGAAATCATGCCGGTCTACCTGTACCTGATGGGGCCGGACAGCCAAGGCGTCAATGGCCAGGCTTTCAACGCGCAATAACTGCTACCTCTCGTCGCGGCGGTTTACCGTCGCGGCGCAGTCACTTCCGGTGCATCACCCAGCGAAGCGCCAAGACCTTGCCGTCCGCCGCCCCTCTTGTTGCCCCTCACCCGACGGTAAGATGCTGATTTTTTGCGTGTTTTTTTAAAGATGAACCGAATGGCACGACTTTCGCTCTAACTACTCAAGCACGCCATGTCCGGCAAGCAATGGACGTTGAGACGGGATCCGCCAGTGCAAGAAGCGGACTAAACTCAGATCAATGTCCCTCGGGACTGATGGATCAGTACGACGCGTAGCCCAGTGCCGCTTCACCCGCCGGCCAGGATCGACTCAGTTAGGGGCTCACGCCATATGAAAACGCCCACGCAGACCAATGCGATCGACTTTGACAGCGCCAAGCTGCAGCGCCTGGGCCTTGCCCAGCCGTCGCCGCTCGTGACACGGCCCGTCAGCCTTTCACAACTGCGCCAGCAATTGAGCCAGCAGTTGCAGACCAGCTTGGAGCCGCAACGGATCCTCGGTCTGTTCTTCCGCGAAGTGCAGCGGCTGGTGCCCCTGGATGCGCTGGCCTACCAGCACAAACCCAGCGACCTGCGCCTCGAATTCGGCCAGCGCGGACACCACAGCCTCAGTTATAACCTTAGCCATGAAGGCGAACACTTGGGTGAACTGGTGTTCCGCCGCAACCAGCGCTTCGCCAACTCGGAGCAGAGCGAACTCGAGTCGATACTCTCCACGCTGTTTTTCCCGCTGCGCAACGCCTTGCTCTATCGCGCCGCCACGCAAAGCGCCTTGCGCGATCCGCTGACCGGTACCGGCAACCGTATCGCCATGGACCAGACGCTGGAGCGTGAGATCGACATGGCCAGGCGTCACATGCAGCCACTGTCGCTGTTGATGCTGGACATCGACCATTTCAAGCGCATCAATGACACTCACGGACACGGTGTCGGCGACGAAGTGCTAAAAGCAGTTGCCGACTCGATCAAGAGCCAACTGCGCAACGTGGACATGGTGTTCCGGTTTGGTGGCGAAGAGTTCCTGATCCTGCTGGCCAACACCAGCCGGGAAGCGGCGGCCATGGTGGGGGAACGGCTGCGTTATGCCGCCCAGACCCAGGACTATTTCGCCGGTGGAACGAGAATCGAACTGACCGTCAGCCTCGGATGCGCGACTTTGCTGCCAGGTGAGTCCGCTGAAAGCCTGTTGCGCCGGGCCGACAGTGCGCTGTACGTGGCCAAGCGCGAGGGCCGGAACCGGCTGACGATGGCGGGCTGAGGCTTGTTCTGCTTCCCGCCGACACACCGCCTTCGCGAGCAAGCTCGCTCCCACAAGGGATTGGCGGCGTTCTTAAAAATCACGGCCACCACAAAAACCAATGTGGGAGCGAGCTTGCTCCGGGCGGCGTTCCGACGAAGGGGCCGGATCAGTCAACGCAAGGTCGACAGTCAGACCGCCATCGCGAGCAAGCTCGCTCCCACAAGGGATTGGCGGTGCACTTGAAATTTCTGAGCACCACAAAACCAATGTGGGAGCGAGCCTGCTCGCGAAAGCGGTCTGACCGTCGACCTTGCGTTGATTGATCGGGCCCCTTCGCGAGCAGGCTCGCTCCCACAGGAGGGTCAAGCTATTGGGGATCAGCTACCCGCCAACGCCAGGCGTTCGCGGCTGGGCGCGGTTTTCTCTACAGCGCCCGAGTGTTCCAATTGCATGCAGCGCTCCAGGAACAGGTACATGTAGTCGTAGCTTTTGCAGACGGCCTGGCGCAGTTCCATCTGCAACGACTTGCTCGGATTCATGCCAGCCAGGGTGCAGATGATTTCCAGCGCTTCCCAAGGATGGGCATCGTCATACTGGGCATGCATCTTCAGCCATTTCATGGCCCGCTTGCGGTCTTCCTCGGCGAACGCCGCGGCATAGACGCCACTGGAACAGACCACCGCCGACCACTCCCCGGTCGCGCCCTCGATGGCGTAGTTGGTCGCGGCAATCGCCACGATCAACGAGTCCGCCGAGCTGGTGTGCCAGCACCAATGACTCAACGCATGCAGCTCAGGTGGCACCTGCTGCGCCTGCAGATCTTCGAGTGTCACGCCATGAGCGGCGCTCCAGTTCACCCAATAATCGGCATGATTGAGTTCGACACGAATGTTGCGCATCAGCCAGCGGCGCGCCATGTCCTCGCCGGGATGGCGGGCAAAGCGTGTCTTGGTGAGGTTTTGTGCCATGTACAAGGCGAACTGTTCGACGACGGGCCAACCACCGATAAGGTAGTGGCGCATGGTCTTGGCGCTGAGCTTATTGTCGCGCATGCGTTGATACAGTTCGTGTTCTACAACCCGGCGCTTGCTCTCGCCGCAATCTGCAATGAGCTGCTGTGCCCATTGCGGATAGCTCTTGGCGTCCATGAGCGGGCCTGTTCGGTTGAATGTGTCGATCACTGTCGGGCTCCTTTTGATTGTGATTTTTCTGCGGATCAACAAGAGGTTCAGCGGAACGTGCCGGGGGCCTTGAACAACAACGGCTGAGGCCTGGCCGGCCTACATTGCAACGTGTCACAGGTAAACATCTGCGGTCGCTCGATGACATACCCCTGAGCGTAGTCCACACCAATTTCCAGCAATGCCTGCTCGATCTGGGCCGTTTCAACAAACTCGGCAATCGTACGCTTACCCATGACGTGGCCGATATGATTAATCACTTCGACCATTGCCCGGTTGATCGGGTCGTCCAGCATATCCTTTACGAAACTCCCGTCGATCTTCAAGAAGTCTACAGGTAAATGTTTCAAGTAGGCGAATGAAGACATTCCGGCACAAAAGTCATCCAGCGAAAAATAACAGCCCAAGCCTTTGAGTTCATTGATAAAGCGGATCGCGCTACCCAGATTCGAAATGGCGCTGGTCTCGGTAATTTCAAAACAAATCATTTCCGGCGGAATCGAGTACGCCGCGAACTGTTTACGCAAGAAGTCCAGGAATGCCTGATCTCCTATAGTAGTGCCTGACAGATTAATCGCACACATCGCCAACGGACCTTGCCGGGATTCGTTCAGGCACTGGCGGATGATCCTGAAGACATTCTCCACCACCCAGCGGTCCAGGGACGTCATCAAGCCATAGCGTTCAGCCGCCGGGATGAAACTGTCGGGCAGAATCATCCGCCCTGCCTCGTCATGCAGGCGCAGCAATATCTCGATATGCCCACCGCCATGATCCCCCGGGCCCAATGCGGCGATTTCCTGGGCATAAAGGCAGAAACGGTTTTCCTCCAGGGCCATGTGCAAGCGCTGCACCCAGGCCATCTCGCCGAAGCGCAGGGACAACTCCGAGTCGTCGGCATGGTAGACCTGGACCCGGTTGCGCCCCTTTTCCTTGGCCATGTAGCAGGCCATGTCGGCGGCACGCAGGGATGCCTCCAAGGTGGTCGGGCTCTGGGCGATATGCACCAGGCCGATACTCACGGTGGTCACGAATGGCCGGCCTTTCCACACGAAATGCAGGTTCTGTACGGTCTGGCGCAGGCCTTCGGCAATTTTCTCCGCGGCCTCCGGCGAGCAGTTTTCCAACAAGATGCCGAATTCATCACCGCCCAATCGCGCCAGCGTGTCGTTTTCCCGCAACCCCGATTGCAGCAATGCGCAAATATGTCGCAACAACTCGTCACCGGCCGCATGGCCACAAGTGTCGTTGACCAGCTTGAACTGATCCAGGTCGAGAAACATGAGGGCGTGGCGCCCGACCTGGCGAGTCAGGTTATGCAGCGCTTGTTCGAGGCGGTATTCGAATTCTCGGCGGTTCGCCAGGCCGGTCAGGGCATCGTGGGTGGCTTGCCAGGACAGATTGGCAATGTACTGGCGTTCCTGGGTCATGTCGTGCAGCACCAACACCGCGCCACTGACCTTGCCGGCGTGGCGGATCGGCGCCCCCACCAGGGTGACCGACACCGTGCTGCCGTCCAGGCGCTGGATCAACTTTGAATGCTCGCTGCCACCCCCCAATCGTCCGCTCAGGATATGCTCGATCAAAGTCAGCCCTTCAGTCTGGGCATTGTCGTCAAGCAGATTGAACAGCGCCGCCAGGGGTAGCCCGGTGGCGTGCTCGGCTTTCCAGTGCGTCATCGCTTCCGCGGCGGGGTTCATGTAGGCAATGGCGCCCTCGACGTCAGTGGTGATCACGCCGTCGCCAATCGATTGCAAGGTGATCTGGGCCCGCTCCTTCTCCAACTGAAGCGCATTGGCGAAGACCTGCCGCTGGGCCAGCAGTTTATGGGTGCGCAACAGCGCGAGGACAATCAACCCAAGGGCCGTGGCGAAATTGGTCACCAGCAACAGGCGCAGGATAAACCGCGACCCCTCGCCCAGGGCATCGCTGAATGCCTTCGCGGCGGGGGTGACGGAATCGTTGATGGCGTAGATCTGTGCCTTCCAGCCGCGAATATCGGTTTCCGAGGCTTGGCCGGCGCTGATGCTGGCGTGCATCTGCCGGGCGACGTTGTCCAGTTCAATCAGGTAGCCATCCCCCACCGTCCAGAGGTCAATGGCTTCTTCCAGGTAGCTGAAATGACGGAAATTGAGATAAAGCCAGATGACGCTGGCTACGTCGTCAGGGTGGTTGCCACCCTTGAGGATCCCGGCCCGCGCGGCCTCGAGATCAGGTGGCTCACGATCCAGCGCGACCCGCAGCTCATGACCACCTTCGGGCACAGCGATGGCTTGCTGATACTTTAGAAAAATCGCCTCGTCACGGCTGTCAGCGTAGAGATTGAGATAATAAATAGCGTCTTTCTGGCCCTTGGACCAGAGGCTTTCCCCTGCTACATAACCGCGAACTGCGGACAATACGTAAAGGCTGACACCTCCAAGCAAGGCTTGAAATAGGACAACGGCGATAAAGGGCCAGACAATGCCCAACAACCGTGGCGTTCCGAGAGTCCGCTTTTGCTTCATGAGGTCCCTTGCACAGGCATTGCCATTGAGCACCCGCGAGAATTCCGCTCCTGATCCCACAGCCTAGGCTAGTTTTCGATCCGTCGAACAACTGGAATGAGCAGTTCGCCTGGGCTTTGGGTAGAGATGTGGAAGAGTCGATGGATTTTGGCTGATTTTTTCCGATACTAAGCGCAGAAAAGCAATGGAAACTCAAGGACGCTGTATTTGCTGTAGATGGCCATAGAGCCGAGCGTACAAGCCGCCCTCGGCAATCAGCTGTTGGTGATCTCCATCCTCGGCGATTTGCCCGCCATCGAACACCAGAACGCGGTCAGCCTGTTTCACCGCGGAAAGCCTGTGGGCGATGATCAGGGTGGTGCGTCCGCTCAAGAACCGCGCCAACGCTTGGTGAAGGTTGTATTCGGTGGCCGCGTCGAGGGCGGACGTGGCTTCGTCGAGGATGACCACCCGTGGATCGGCCAATACCATGCGGGCGATCGCCAATCGTTGCCGCTGGCCGCCCGAAAGCCTGACGCCGGAACGTCCGACAACACTCTCCAGACCGGCGGGAAGCGCTCGCACCGTGGCGTCGAGCTGGGCAATTTCCAACGCCCGCCAGCAGGCTTCGTCGCTGCAGTCGCGGCCCATGGCAAGATTGGCCCGCACCGTGTCGTTGAACAGCGCCGGATGCTGGAGCACCACCGCGACGTTTTCACGGATGGTTTCGAGGCCGATTTCCTGCTGGGTCGCACCACCAAATCGGATACTGCCGGCCTGGGGTGTGTAGAGGCCCAACAGCAGTTGCACCAATGTGCTTTTACCGCCACCGCTGGCGCCAACGACAGCGACCTTCTCACCCGGCGCAATGGACAGGTTCAATTGATTGAGAACCATCTCCTCACCGTAGCCGAACCTGAGCCCTTGAATATCGATGCCTACGGTGGCGCGCCCCCTGAATGGGTCGACACCGCCGCTGTACTGCGGCTCATCGGCCCGGGCCAGCAGTTCGTTGATACGGTTCAAGGCCCCGCCCGCCGCATAAAAGGCGTACTGCAGGTTCAGCAGTTGTTCCACCGGACCGATCATGAACCACAAGTAGCTGAACACCGCCAGCATCTGGCCGATGGACAAGTCGGAAAACAGCACGGTGAGCATGGCCGCGGCCCGAAAGATATCGATGCCGAACTGGAACAGCAGGCCGCTGGCGCGGTTCGAGGCGTCGGTTTTCCACTGCGAATTCACCGCGTAATCGCGCACTTCCCTGGCGCGCAGTCCCAGCCGCCCGAGGAAAAAACCCTGGCGATTGCCGGCGCGCACTTCCTGTATCGCATCCAGTGTCTCGGTCAGGGCCTGGGTGAAGCGCGAGGTGCTGTCGTTTTCCAGTTTCTTCAGGTGCTTCACCCGTTTGCCCAACTGCACCGTGGCGTAGATCACCAGCGGGTTGAACAACAGGATCAGCAGTGCCAGCTTCCAGTGCATCCACATGAGGATGCTGGCAGTGCCCACCAGTGTCAGCATGGCGACCAGGAAGCGACTAAGGGTTTCGCCAACAAACTTGTCGAGGGTGTCCAGGTCGGTGACCAGGTGCGTGGTCACGGTACCGCTGCCCAGGCTTTCGTATTCCTTCAATGAAATTCGCTTCAGGCGTTCGATCAGCCGGACACGGATGCGATAGACGATGTCCTTGGCCAGGCTGGCGAACAGGCGCGCCTGCAACACGTTGAACACCAAGGCGCAGCAGCGCAGCGTCAGGGTGACCAACAGCATCAGTCCTATATAACCGGCCGCGCTCTGCCAAGCCGTTGGCAAGGCGAGGTTCATGATCTTCAACGCCGCATCGCCGTGGCCCAACAGCACCTCATCCACCAACAGCGGCAGCAGCAACGGGATGGGCACGCTGCACAAGGTGGCCAGCACGGCTACACCATTGGCGATCCACAAGGCTTTTTTATGCTTGAGGGCTAGGCGACGGATTTCTGCCCAGCTCAACCGATCGATAGGCGCCGGGGCCGACGCGTTGACGTTGGGCAGGTCATCAGGCACAGGTCGCCCGCTCCAGCCAGCGGCCGAGCAATGGCGCCAACTGCTCCAGGGGCTGGTAGCCATTGGTCAGCAGGGCCAATTGCCCGTCACGTTCGGCCAGCAGCGTGGGGAACCCGGCGATGCCAAGGTCTTGTACCCAGGTGAAATCCGCCGCGGTGGCAGCGTGTTGGTCGGCACGGTCGAATGCCGCGGCGAACTCGATCCGCGGCAGCCCGGCCCGTTCGGCCAGTTCGACCAGGATGCTGGCGCGGGTCACGTCGCGACCTTCGACGTAAAAAGCCTGCTGGATCAGCTTCACCAGTTTCCAGGCCAGGTCCGGCGCCAGGCTGCGAGCCGTCACCAACGCCCGGCAAGCAGGCTCGGTGTCGTAGACAAAACCGTCGGGTAGTGCCCCTTCAAAGTTGAACGGCTGGCCGGTGGCCTGGGTGACCGCCTGCCAATGTTCAAGAATGTAGCGCCGGGTCGTCGGTTCCAGGGCCGAGCCGCTGCCGGTACGCAAGCCGCCCACCACCAGGTGCAACTCCACGCCTGCGGCCTGCGCCTGCTCGACCAATGCCTGCGCCACCGGCGCGAAGCCCCAGCACCAGGAACACATCGGGTCCATCACATACAGCAGGCGCGATGCCATGGCTTAAGCCTCGGAAGATGATTGCTTGTAGTTGTAGCCGATCGGGTGAGGCATGTTGCGAGCCTTGGCCAACTCGATCTGCTTTTGCCGGTCGATGGCGCTGCGACGGGTCTTCTCGCTCAGCTTGTCCCAGCAATGCGGGCAACTGATGCCGGGCACGTAGTGCTCCGAAGCGCGATCTTCAACGCTCACTGGCGTACGGCACGCATGACATTGATCGTAGTCGCCTTCGCTCAGGTCGTGGCGCACGGTCACGCGGTTATCGAATACAAAGCAGTCGCCGCGCCATTTGGTTTCATCCTGGGGCACCTCTTCGAGGTATTTCAGGATGCCGCCCTTGAGGTGATAGACCTCTTCGAAACCTTCACCGAGCATATAGCTCGAGGCCTTTTCACAGCGAATGCCACCGGTGCAGAACATCGCGACCTTCTTGTGCCGGCTCGGGTCGAAGTGGGCTTTGATGTACTCGGGGAATTCACGAAAGCTCGCAGTCTTGGGATCGACGGCGCCTTCGAACGTACCGATGGACACTTCGTAGTCATTGCGGGTATCGATCAACAACACTTCCGGATCGCTGATCAGCGCGTTCCAGTCCTGCGGCTCGACATAGGTGCCAACCCGCTTGTTCGGGTCCACCCCTTCCACGCCGAGGGTGACGATCTCTTTCTTGAGCTTGACCTTGGTGCGGTAGAACGGCTGTTCATCGCAGTACGACTCTTTGTGGTCGATGTCGTCCATGCGCGGATCGTTCTTGAGCCAGGCCATCAACCCGTCGATCCCCTCGCGGGTGCCGGAAACGGTGCCGTTGATGCCTTCTTCGGCGATCAGCAGCGTGCCTTTGATGCCATTGTCGAGCATGGCCTTGAGCAGGGGCTCACGCAGCTCGACGTAATCTTCCAGGGTGACGAACTTATACAGTGCCGCCACGACAATGGATGGTGTCATGGGTATTTCTCCAGGTGGCTACCCTCGCAAAGGGTGAACCGGATGCGAAAAAAAACGCGCCGGGTGAGCGGCGCGTTGCGGATTCTAGCAAAAACGTATGGGTTGCAGGACTGCAATTGCACGGCCGGTACATCGCCCTGTGGCGAGGGGATTTATCCCCG